>CAZADN010000027.1:0-14914 GCA_964483895.1 uncultured Legionellaceae bacterium | reverse complement strand
ATCAGATATAATTTGTACTACGCCATTTCCATAAATATCCTCACCTTTTAAGGCATGAGTTTTTAATATAGAAAAAATAATATCTTGCTTACGCAAATGGGAAACGTTTTCTACCCCCATTTCTTGCGCTATATTGACTAAATCGGCAATAGGTAATTGCTTTAATTCACTAAGATTCATAGTTCTCACTTGGTAAACTGGTTAAAAAAGGATGATGTTCCAGGAAAGTTTCAAAAATGGCTGCTTACATAGTAGGCTTTGCTATAAACTAGCCATACTGACAATACGTGTAACTCTTAATTTGCTCACATGCAACAATGAAAATGTTAGCACGCAATTTTAATAAAAGCTATTCTTTTTTTAATTTTTTAATAGTTTTTTTAATTCTACTATAGTGTCACGCACAGCCGCCGCTTGTTCAAATTCCATATTTTGCGCATGCTTTTGCATTTTTTTCTCTAATGTTGAAATTTCCTTCAACAACGACTCTTTTGCCATCCCAGCATATTTATGTTGTAATTTCACTTGCTCATTAGTTACAAATTGAGATTTTTGCTTACTACCAATATGTACAGCTTCCATAATATCCGTAACTGATTTTTTAATTCCTGTCGGTGTAATATTATGCTCTTTGTTAAAAGCAATTTGGGTAGCACGCCTAGTTTCTGTAACCTCAATTGCTCTTTGCATAGAGCCAGTTATAGTATCAGCGTATAAAATCACTCGACCGTTAACATTTCGTGCCGCACGCCCAATTGTCTGAATTAAAGAACGCTCAGAGCGCAAAAATCCTTCTTTATCAGCATCTAAAATTGCAACTAAAGATACTTCTGGCATATCAAGGCCTTCGCGTAATAAATTAATCCCAACTAAAACATCAAAAACCCCAAGGCGTAAATCACGGATAATTTCAACCCGTTCAACTGTATCAACATCTGAATGTAAATAACGTACTTGAATACCCGCCTCATGCAAATACTCAGTTAAATCTTCAGCCATTTTTTTAGTTAAAGTCGTAACCAAAACTCGCTCATCTTTCGTTATCACCTGTCTAATTTCTGAAAGCAAATCATCAACTTGGTTTTTAACCGGACGCACCTCTATCTCTGGATCAACCAAACCAGTTGGCCTCACGACTTGCTCGGCAATATTATCCGCCTGCTCCTTTTCATAAGGTCCTGGAGTTGCTGAAACATAGATAGTTTGCGGAGATCTTGCGACAAATTCTTCAAAATGCAAAGGCCGATTATCTAAAGCTGAAGGCAATCTAAATCCATAATTTACCAATGTTTCTTTCCGCGCCCTATCCCCACGATACATTCCGCCTATTTGCGGAATGGTCACATGCGATTCATCAATTATTAATAAAGAATCATTCGGTAAATAATCAAATAAAGTAGCAGGAGCTTCACCAGGATTTCTGTCACCTAAATATCTTGAATAATTTTCAATTCCAGAACAATATCCAAGCTCAAGCATCATTTCGATATCAAAATTGACTCGTTCGGATACGCGCTGCAATTCGAGAAGTTTATTCTCCTTTTCAAAATAAGCTTTACGCTCAGCGAGCTCAATTTTAATCGCATCAACCGTTTTTAAAATCCGCGCGCGCGGCGTAACATAATGAGTTTTAGGAAAAATTGTAACTCTTGGAAGTTTATATAAAATTTCCCCGGTCAAAGGGTCAAAACAAGCTAAATTTTCAACTTCGTCATCAAAAAGCTCAATTCGTATTGCATCTTTATCTGCATCTGCCGGAAAAACATCAATAACATCTCCATGCACACGGAATTGCCCACGCGACAAAGCTAAATTAGTCCTTGTATATTGCAAATCAACCAAACGTTGCAAAATTTTTTCACGACTGGATTGTTCACCTCTAGATAAATGTAGTAACATTTGCAAATATGAATCAGGATCGCCAAGTCCGTAAATTGCTGAAACACTAGCAACAATAATCGCATCTTTACGCTCAATTAAAGCTTTAGTTGCTGATAAACGCATTTGTTCAATATGCTCATTTATCGAGGCATCCTTTTCAATAAATGTGTCAGAAGACGGAACATAAGCTTCGGGCTGATAATAATCATAATAAGAAACGAAATATTCAACAGCATTATTGGGAAAAAAACCTTTAAACTCACCATAAAGTTGAGCAGCCAAGGTTTTATTTGGAGCAATAATTAAGGTCGGGCGACCAAGCTCTTGGATTACATGTGCCATGGTATATGTTTTACCAGATCCTGTAACTCCAAGCAAAATTTGCCGTGCAAGACCTTCGCGCACTCCAGAAACTAACGAATCAATAGCTTTTGGTTGATCGCCAGCTGGAGAATATTTAGAATGAATTTTAAATTTTTTCATAAGACAACAATTATACCATTAGGAGCATCACCATGGAAATCGAATTTGCAAGCCGTCTTTTGCAAGTTAAACCATCACCGACTTTAGCTGTATCAGAAAAAGCAGCACAATTAAAAAGCGAAGGTCGCGATATTATAGGTCTTGGAACTGGAGAACCAGATTTTGATACGCCAATTAATATCAAAAAAGCCGCGATCAAAGCTATTGAAGATGGATTCACAAAATATACCGCGGTTGATGGAATTTTAGAATTAAAACAAGCAATACAAGCTAAATTTAAACGTGATAATGGCATTGAATACACCCCAGAACAAATATTAGTATCTGTTGGTGGCAAACAAAGCTGCTTTAATTTATGCCTTGCATTTCTAAATTCAGGCGATGAAGTTCTTATTCCTGCTCCATATTGGGTATCTTATCCAGATATGGTTCTATTAGCTGGCGGAACACCTGTAATAATCAAAACTACTCCAGAAGCTAGTTATAAAATAACTCCTATGCAGTTAGAAAATGCAATCACCTCCAAAACTAAGCTTATTTTCTTAAACAGCCCTTCTAATCCATCAGGAGTTGCTTACACTGAAGACGAATTAAAAGCACTAAGCCAAGTATTGCTCCGTCATCCACACGTATTAATAGCATCTGATGACATGTACGAGCACATTCTTTGGGCACATAAATTTACAAATATTTTAATGGTATGCCCTGAATTATATGAACGAACAGTATTGTTAAATGGGGTATCAAAAGCTTACGCTATGACTGGCTGGCGCATAGGTTATGCTGCTGGTCCAAAGTCGTTAATGAAAGCTATGAAAAAAATCCAGTCGCAATCAACAAGCAATCCATGCTCAATTGCACAAAAGGCTGCTGTTGAAGCTTTAAATGGCCCACAAGACTCAATCAAACTCATGCTTGAAAGCTTTAAAGCAAGACACGATTATGTTTGTAAACGTTTACAATCCATGCCAGGCGTAAAAGTCGTCCCAGCTGATGGAACTTTTTATATTTTCCCAAGCGTAAGTGAAATAATCCAGCGTATGGGGCTAAAAAATGATATAGAGTTTGCTGCGAAACTATTAGAAGAACAAGGCCTAGCCTTAGTCCCAGGCTCAGCATTTGGCACAGAAGGCTGCGTAAGAATTTCATTTGCCGCAAGCCAAACAAACTTAGAAAAAGCCATGGACAGACTAGAAAAATTTATATCTTAAACCAAATCCGAGCCGCGACCGTCAGGAAGCGGAGCTTTTGGTTTGGTGCGGACCGTCAGGAAGCGGAGCTTTTGGTTTGGTGCGGACCGTCAGGAAGCAGAGCTTTTGGTTCGAAGCGGACCGTCAGGAAGCGGAGCTTTGGGTTTGGTGCAGACCGTCAGGAAGCGGAGCTTTTGGTTCGAAGCGGACCGTCAGGAAGCAGAGCTTTTGGTTCGGGGCGGACCGTTAAGAAGCAGATCTGTTAGCTCTTCCGCGCAAAAAAACAAAAGCACCGCTTCCTGACGGTCGCGGCTCGGATATCATGAAACAGATTAAAAACAAAACAAAAAGCCACATTTATAAGAAAACAAAAATAAAAAAAATAAATTTCAATTTTAAACGTTAATTTTACTTGACCAAATCAAAGAATAGCATTAAGATTTCCCACATTCCCCGGTAGCTCAGTCGGTAGAGCGGATGACTGTTAATCATTAGGTCGGCGGTTCGAGTCCGTCCCGGGGAGCCATACCACATATAGATTGTGGCGAATCACACCGAAGTTCTGAAATTCTCATGTAGAAGCAATGTAGAAAGTTAGTGCCTTTCAAAATAACAAAACCATAAATTTGAGAGAACTCAATTTCTCATACTCATGCTTAATTGAACAATAAGAAAACATATATGCATTCGGTTTATTGCGTCATTAGTGGGCGCAACTTAAGAGAAGCTATTGATTAGCAGCAGTCTCAAGATCTCTGCACTGGAGCAGCTCAATTTTCTAAACGCTATGCTAAGCGATAAACTACATGTCAATAAAAAAGCCTTAATTAATACCAAGAGAAATATGTATCAAGGAAAGTTGGATAATGGAGCAGATTATTATGGTAAAACTGGTTCTGGTCGGCATGGACATAATGAGAGGGAAACTAATCCTAGCCAATTACGTGATGGCTGGTTTGTCGGATTCGTTGAAATGGATTCACAACAATATATTCATTTATTTTTGAAACAGAAACTCTAAATGCTGTACCTAAAGAACTAGGAATATGGCGTGGATCGATATGGCGCAGGCCAGATAACAAAATAATTCTGCTCAGCCAATTAGCCGCGCTTGAGAATCCGATTTGTTATTCTATAGGCAAATATGAATTAATTGAATCAAACCATATTATTCAAACAGAGATAGAGGAATATAAAATCCGCTTGTACGATGATAAGTCTTTTTTACTGAATCTACTGCGTGAAATAGGATTCAAAGAAGTTAAGTTACTTAAAGCATTCAATAGGACAACCTCTCCTGATGAAGGAGATGAAACTATTTTATATGAGTGTAGAAAATAAGGAATGAAAGACAGCAGAATTTGTCTGTGATTCAATAAAAAATTGGTGGATAACTCATGGAAAAAATGACTATCCTGATGCGGATGAAATATTAATATTTTGTTATGCAGGTGGTGCAAACTCTTACCGTCATCATATTTTAAAAATTGAATTACAAAATCTTGCCAACGAAATCAATATCAGCTTAAAAATAGATCATTATCCACCATATGCGGCCAAGTGGAATCCAATAGAGCATAAAGTTTTTCCACATATAACACGAGCAATGTCAGGTGTTCCTTTAGACAATTTAGATACAGCAAAGGCCGCTATATTGAGTCTGCAAAAACAAAAACAGGTCTAACTGTTGTTGCAGACATTCTCAAGAAAACTTATGCAAAAGGTAAAGAGGTTGCAAAAGATTATTGTGACCACCTTAAAATCACTGTTGGCGATTCATTGCCAAAATTAAATTACACCATATCTCCAATCAATAGCACTTAAATTAAAAAGTTGCAGGAGTTATTTCGTTCACGTTCCCTAATTGTGTAACTAATCCATCTATCGCGTTAACTGCATGAATCAATTTATTATGAAAATTTTTAATTTTCTGTGGATAAGCTCGAGAATCTAATTGGAAAAATTGTAATTGGTAGGAGTAATTGAAAAAACATGCGGAGCACATCATTTCTCTAAGTTCGTTCGTGTTAGAAGCCAATAAATCATATTTTTTTTGTATTTTTTCATCCGCGTGTTGCGCCATTGTTTTCTCAGAGCATGATAAAAATGTAAATAATAAATCAAAAACTCGGAAGAAACTTCTTATGACAAAAATAGTATAATCATACAGGGCTGTGGACATATCTCGTTTTAGTTTTGGCCTAGCATCAGCAAGCATTGTATCTACATTAAGATAATATTCAATTGTTCGTGGTTTGCAATTAATCACAATGGATTTTTTCTTCATTTTATTATAAGATGCTTTATCAAGTTGATTCTGCTCCAAGGATTTTTTTAATGAAGAAGAAAAAGTGTTGATCTCCATTCCTAAAGCAATCAGAAACTGACATGTCTCAGAATTAGTAAATACAGCACTAGAACTTTCTTTAATCAAAATTAAACCTAATTTGCTCAATGATTCATTCTGAATTTTTATTAGTTCTAAAGTTTCATTGCGATTTTTCATTGAGGACTCCTAAGATAAACCAAAATTTTACTAAGCGCATTTTAATCAAATTTATTGTTGGCGTCAAATTTTTTGTGCTCATTGTGCTCATCGTGCTCATCTTGATGTAAGATTCCTCATCGAGCTGTATTGATTTCAAAATAAAAAGTAATACACCATCAAATGGTTATATGGCAACTTATACTTCATCCCTAACTCTATCGTTTTGTATATCTTTTATCGAATTACATTCCAACATAATAAAGTCACAAATGGCTTCTACCTTATGAGTAATATTTGGAAAAATCTCTATTACTGCAGGAGCTTGAATTATCTCACTATATTTCTCGGTTGTTCCAATTTTCCTATAGGAAAAATTAATATCTCCTGAGAGCAATATAAATACCTTGGGGGTTGTTGCGATATTTTTGCCTTCATGATAAGTATTCCCTGATACAGATTTTTCTTTACGAGAAACAAATACAAACTCATCTTGTTTTCTTGGAAGAGAAAATTGAGCTGTCAAGCCGCGCTCATCTTGACCTATAACATCAAACTTTTTTACTCGAACAAGCTCCCTATTGAACATACTATTTTATCCTTAAAATCACAAATATTGGATGTCAGTGTAACATGACTCTAATATTTTTTATTAAAAAAAACATCTAGATATGTAATAATTATTTCAAGGTTATAATGTAAGAAGAAAAACATTTTGCAACAACATAATTCTTTGTTTGAAGATAAGTTAATATTTGCGTGCTGCTCTCATGCGGCAGGATATATTGACACCAATAAACTATTAACAAAAATACATGAAAATTTAAATTTTGATACTTTTTTAGAAAGATGCGAGCATCACCGTAGTGTATTATTGGTAAATAATTACTTAATTACACCTCATTCGCATTTATTTCCAAATTATCTTATTGAAAAATTTAAAGCTAGAGTAAAGGCTATAATATTTAAACAACTAGAAATTATTGCCTCAATAAAAACCATACATTTGCAGCTCCAAACGAAATTAATCCCACATGTATTTTTAAAAGGACCGGTATTAAGCTCACAATTATATGCTAAACAGTTATTACGCTATTCAGCAGATATTGATTTATTAGTGAGCACTGATTTTTTAAAAAAAGCACATGAGTGTTTATATTCCTTAGGATACGAAACAAAAACTAATATATATGAAATTTTAAACTCAGCAAAAAAAATCAAGCTGCCAAGCCAAAAAGATGCGATATATACTCATCCAAAATATTCTTTTAGAGTAGAGTTACATTGGAAAACAGAGTTAATTGAATGCATATTATCAAAAAAAGATGATTTTTGGTATAAAAATACAATTAAATCGTGTGCATTTCAAGGAATTAATTTACCAGTTTTTCCTGACATGCTTAACGTTATTTATCTATGTTTTCATGCATCAAAACATTCATGGTTACGTGCTCATTGGTTAACAGATATTGTCATATTTATTAAAAAGCAAAATATAAAATTAGGAGATTTGCTCATATTTTCCGCAAAATATAAATTGCAAAATTTAGTAAAAGAGGCATTTTTTTTAGCTTACTATTGGTTAGAGATTGAAGATTTTCGCGATTATGCAGAAGATTTTTCTGTCAAGCAAAGATTTAAGCTATTATATAAAATTCATATAATGCAAACTGAAAAACAAAATATTAGCCATATTATAATAAAACACTTTTGGAATATAAAAGTTTATCCAAAATTTAGATATCAGTTTATGATTTTTATATATAATTTTGGACTTTCACTGAAAATTAGATATCGTAAAATAGTAAATCTTCTGCGCGATAATTTGTCACTATATTTTTAATTCATATAATTGACAAACATCAAAGTATATTTGATAATCTCTGTATTCATGAAACCAGATCCAACAATGGTTTTAATAACAATAAAATTTACTCTCCGTCTTTTTAAATAAACAGTTCGGAAAGTTAGTCATAATTTACGGATTAATGTATGACCACTACTCTAAAAAGCAACATTAAAAATTTTAATATATATTCTTGGTCTATTGTAATCTCTTTTGTTTGTGCAATACTCGCCATGCGCTCCGGTACAAATGGTATTTCTTATATTGATTTTCTTCAAACATCACCGTTAATTATTCTTGCGGTTATATGCTCCGAAAAATTAGCTCCTCTTGTTAATCAGCCGGATGCTAATCTAAGAAACTCTCAATTATTTAAACGAGATTTATTTGTTTTAAGTTTGAGTTTTTTACTTGGTTGCCTCATATCGTTAGTATTTTCTTACAATAATAGTGATGCTAAAGGATGGTGGCCGCTGATTATTTTCTTCACCACAATATATGGTGTGTTATTTTCTATATTTTTCTCAATAATAGCTATTCTAATAAAAAATCACAAACAATATACGCTATTATTTGCTCTCATAATTTTTACATTGGTCTTAATGGCAAATTTTTTTCCCCATTATACATTTATTCCATTTCTAGGAAATATCGAGACCTTTTATGTAATAATCGGCTCATTGTTAATCTTTCATTGTTTATTTGCTGTTATATGCAAAATAATGAGGGTTTTGCAATGGAAAAAGAAAAACCATCAGGACTTACGATAAACTTCGAGGTCAAGGCTGATTAAATACTAAATCCAACACAAAGATCGAAATTTATCGCAAATCCTGACAATAATACTATTGGAAACTCACTATGGATTAGAGTTTCCAAAAAGTTTAACAAGTTCAACAAAATATGGAGATATAAATGAAAAATAAAAAAATATTTTTATTGGGATTAAGTGTTACATTAGTCGCGATAACCTCAGCATCGCATGCTAGAAAAATTTACCCATCTGATCTTATGGCAAGAAGTTTAAATTATCCAGGTTTAGGATGGTTGGGACATGTTGGTATTGCTACAAGACAAATGATGAACTCAAAAGGAATGTCAACTCCCGCCGATCAAGTCATAGAAGTTCTAAATGAACCGACAATAGGTCAAGTAAACTCTATAGATAACTTTAAAAGACGTTCTCAATATTGGGGTAGTAAATATGGTGTGGTAGGTCATCCAGAACAAGGTTATAGAATATTGGTTGAAGCGAATCATCAACGTTGGTGGGTTAGAGAATACACTAATGGTACCGATTACAGGATTGGTCAAGGTAACCCAATGACAGGAGAAATAAGAGTAACCGGACGCTGGCGATGCGATACTTTTTCCTGGTGGGCTTTTTACAGCCAAGGGATAGACACAATGCCTGGTCACGTCTGGCTGCCAAGAAATATGTTTAATTATTTTCCTCTATTCAATGATGAAAGATTTATTCCAGATCAATCAGAGCCAGTAGCAGATATCTCAACAAATAAATCTTTAGATGATGTGAGCACTGAAGAGCTAAACGAAATGCCTTTAGAAGAATTTCAAACACTAATCGATGCTCCATTAAAGTCTCCAACTAATTACGTTGCCCCAATATCAGCTTATATGCGTTTAGCTTATGATGATAATCTAAATGATTCTAAACGTGGAGCTATGATTGATAAAATTACATCTAAAGTGAGTGATATAGATTTAGTTCCTAAGTTAATAAAATTATATGACGAAACTAACCATGAAGAAGTAAAAAATAAAATTGTAAGTGGTCTTATGTATCATACGCAAGGAGAGTTAAGAGATAACCCAAACGCGAGTGATAAAGAATTATTAAAAAATTTCTTCCAAAGGTTAATCGGTGAAAAACTCAATCAACAATGTGCTGACTGGGCTACAATGGGATTTATTGATACTCACAATGCGGATGAAACCATGCAAAATCTAGATAAAATAGATGCTCAATTAAAAGTAGCAACCCACCCTGCTTCAATCACCCTTAAATACAAACTAGTTCATAAATCTAAAGAGCTACAAGCAATTTATATCAAATCAATAGTGGATGAGCTTCGTGAGGCTAATGATTCGGATTTAGATGTTTTTCTTTTTGGCCCATTAACGATAGGATATCAAGGTACTGGGGAAAAATTGCTAGAACCTGAATCCAAACAAATCATCATAGATTATTTAAATGAAGTTAATTATAAATATACTGCAAAAGGCATAAAAGCTGAGCCAAAAGATTTTCATCGCGGCACAACAGCGCCATTTTATTTTGAGTTAATTAAAGCTATGGAGATTTAAGTTCATAAAGCCCAAAAACACCAGCATGCTCTGTGGAGTTTTTTGGCTTTATCAAATCCATCTATATTATTTTTAATATAGATGCTTACGCAAAACTCCTAGGTCAAAGCGGATTTAGTTTTTAATAAAGGAGTTTAGATTACTAAATGACCGAATTAATAACTAAATCCAATGCAGAGATAGGAGTTTTTCGGAAGTCCTGTTATGATTATAAACTAAAACGGGACTTACATTTAGCGGAAATAACAACTTATTAACCATGTTAAAGGAAAAATAATTATGAGAATTGGAGTCTTAGTCGGTAGTTTGCGCAAAGAGTCTTATAATAAAAAATTGGCAAATACATTAATTCAAGTTGCTCCTGCATCATGCAATATGAAAATCATAGATATTAGCCAACTTTCTTTTTTTAATCAGGATGATGAACCAAATCCTCCGCAATCATGGTTAACATTTCGAGATGAGATTAAATCCATAGATGGTTTTCTAATAGTAACGCCTGAATATAATCGCTCTTTTCCAGCAGTACTTAAAAACGCTCTAGACATTGGTTCTAGACCTTATGGTTCTAATCTATGGCAAGGAAAACCATGCGCGATTGTAAGTTGCTCAATAGGTGCAATGGGTGGATTTGGAGCAAATCATCATTTACGCCAATCCATGGTATTTTTAGATGCACCATGCTTACAACAACCAGAAGTATATCTCAGTTTCGCAGACAAACTATTTGATGAGAAAGGCTCTTTAACCAACAATGATACACGCGCATTTCTCGAAAAATTTATGAATGTGTTTGCAACATGGATTAAAACAAATAAAAAATAACGTTCATTATATACGCAGAATCTGAGCAACCACCGAGCCACTACCGTAGATAAGAAGAACAATTAGATTTTAAAATTCCCACTCCCTGACGGTCGCGGCTCTGATTTCGGTTTAATGACCTGAATTCGACGAAAGCTAAATATCATGTTATTCGAATTTATTTGTTATGCATAACATCAGTGTGTGCATTTGTCATCCCCACGCAGATGGGTGTCTATTCATAAATTTGGCACAATGCTAAATTTGTAGCCAGATTCCCGCCTGTGCGGGAAGGCATTGTTGCGCGGCTCAGAATATTACAAATACCCAACAATATACTATACTAAACATACAGCTCAACAATTAAAATACTAAAATGAATTCTCATCCACATATTCTCATAGTTGAAGATAACCTTACGGCCATGATAGTTGAAAAAGCTATTATGGAAAATATTGGTTGTGAGGTTGATTGCGCGGAAAGTGGTAGTCAGGCACTGGATACGTTCAAAAAGAATCATTACGATTTAATACTTATGGATATTGGTTTGCCGGATATCGATGGAATTGAAGTAACACGGGAAATTCGTGAATTAGAACTAGCGCAAAATATACCTGCTACTCCAATTGTTGCAGTAACAGGTAATAATGACGCATCTCAGCAATATAAATGCATGACTATCGGTATGAATGGTGTTTATAGCAAGCCTTTTACTTCTAAAGAAGCAGAATGTATACTCAATGACTTTTTCAAATAACGTACACGCAACGTAATTATACTTTAGAAGTTTGTCTAAAACACTTAGTGCGTGCAGTGGTTGTCTTACCCAAATAAGTCCATACAGAAAGCAAATTTCTATCTTTTCTTACTTTTGTTACTGAAACACCTGTTTCTTCCGAATTATTAGGATTAATAAATCCTGTAGACAAAATGTGTTCATATTTATTATAAATACCTGTCCCAAGATATGACGTATTATCTGAGCAATTTGCTGTTAATGCATAAGTTTCACCAGTTTTTTTAATCATCATCTGACATTTAAACTCAGCTTGCGTCCCTACTTCATTACCAACACACTCATAAGTCCCTTCAATACTTGAATTTTTTGAGGCAAAAGCACCGGAAGAAATAAGCAACGCTATAACCAAACCATATTTTTTCATCTTAATCTCCTTAAACTATACATAGTAAATACATTAATTACGTACTAGAATCAATTATAAAAGATAATCAAAGAGACTGAAATGCTTAAAAATAAAACTTCTATTTTATTATCAATACTACTTCTATGCATAACAATAGATAAAAGCATTGCCTGCAGTCGTTTTACTTATAATAATGGCAATGATATTGTGATAACTGGACGTTCTATGGATTGGGTTGAGGATATTAAAACCGATTTATGGGCATTTCCAGCCGGTATTTCACGCGTCGGTGATACATCTTCCAATGCAGTTACATGGCAATCAAAATATGGTAGTGTCGTTGCAAGTGGTTATAATATCGGTACCGCGGATGGTATAAATTCGCAAGGTTTAACTGCTAATTTACTTTATTTATCCTCAGCTGATTATGGAAAAATTAATGCTAATCATAGAAATTTATCAGTTTTAAAATGGGTGCAATATGTATTGGATAATTATGCAACTGTAAATGAAGTCGTTAATGGCTTAAACCAAGCACAATTTAATATGATTGCTCCAGAGTTACCCAATGGCGCGAGAGCAAGTTTACATCTCGCTGTAACTGATGCAAGCGGTGATAATGCGATTTTTGAACATATTAACGGTAAACTTATTATTCATCACGGTAAAGAATATAAAGTCATGACCAATGAACCTACATATGATAAACAACTTGCACTTGCTGATTATTGGAAACGCCTACATGGAGAGTTTCTGCCAGGCACAAGTGAGCCTGACGACCGCTTTGTGCGCGCAAGCTATTATATTAATACAGCGCCTAATATTGCTAATTCACAAGAAGCTATCGCCATGGTTTTTTCAATTATTAGAAATGTATCAGCCCCAATTGGTACAAGCATGCCTGGTAAGCCAAATGTTGCAGCAACACTTTGGCGCTGCGTTGCGGATTTGAAAAATGGTATCTATTTTTTTGAAAACACAAACAGACCTAATATTTTCTGGGTGGATATAAAAAATTTAGATTTAACTCGAAATGGTAAAATCATGAAACTGCCACTCGCAAAAAACCAAATTTATTCCGGCGAAGTGAGTAAGCATTTTGTACATGCTAAACTATCGTACTAAGCTAAACCATGGTGAATCTCAACATATTTTTAAACAAAAAAAGTTGATGCAATTGTAGCCATCAGAGCATAGCGTATTACGAGAATCATATCATTATTTTGGAGTTGATCCCGTAATCCGCTGCGCTTCTTACAAGCTACAATCTAATATTCCTGGTTCACTCTATGCCAAGCCTCATTTCGCATAAACAACCGGTATATCGCTCCATTTTGTAGTATAAGAAGGAGTTTTATTCGCATGCTTCATTGACCATTTTTGATTAACTCCTTCTGCAGCTAGATGAATTGTGCGCGCCCCATATTTTGCATTGATTTTTTCAAAAACATTCATAAGGTTATCGCTTTGCGCGGTAGCTTCTTCTGAAATTTCAGAAAATAAATCCAGTTGTTTAAAACTTTTATCGGTAAAATCAGTTAATAATACTCCTGATTTTTTATAAAAAAATCCTTCTTTATAAATGGATTCAAGTCCATTAATTACATGATGCGTTAAAACCCGAATATCATCTGATGGATGTGTAAGTTTTACACCAGATGTATTTGCATACTGCGGTAAGTCTTTTCTAAAATGATTAGAGTAAATAAAAGTAGATACATATTGTGTCAATAAATTTTGTTTGCGCATTTTTGCCCAAGCAATACCGCAGTGATAACTAACAGATTCTTTTAATGCAGATAAAGTTGTTTGCATTTCACCAAATGAACGTGAAGAAACAATCGATTTTTTAGGAATTTCTTCCTCTAGATCTAAACATGCCTGCCCATTAAGCTCAAGAATCGTTTTTAAAATGCTTACATTTAAACTTTTATTTAATGAAATATCAGTGTAACTTGCCAAATCATATGCGCTAACAATATTCAACGCATTTAATTTTTTTGTCCATTGTCGGCCAATACCCCAAACATCATTGACTTTAATTTGTTTAAGCCAATGTTTTTGATAACTTATATTAAATACCGGAATGCCAAGTTTATTTTTCGCAACAAAATTCGCTGCTTTGGCAAGTGTTTTTGTTTCACCAATACCAATAGAGGTTGGAATGCCAGTACATTGAAATATTCTCTGGCGTAATTTAATACAAAAGTCTTCGAGGGATTGTTTAGACAATGCTGATAAATCTAAAAATGCTTCATCTATTGAATAGATTTCTACATCACCCCAAGCCTCTTGGATAAGTGCCATCACGCGCTCGGAAAAATCACCATATAATGTATAGTTTGACGAAAAAACATGGATATGATGCTCGCGACAAAGATTTTGTATTTTAAAATAAGGCTCACCCATTTTAATACCTAGCGCCTTAGTTTCATTCGACCTAGCAATCACACAGCCATCATTATTAGATAACACAAGAATAGGTCTAGTATTTAAATCCGGCCTAAAAACCCGCTCACAACTTGCATAAAAATTATTACAATCAATAAGCGCGAACATCTATTTTGCCTCATGAATAACATGTGTAACCACGCCCCATATCATAATATCCTGACTATTTATCTCAATGGGTTTATATTTCGGATTTTCCGCCAAAAGTTTTAATTGACCATTTTTTCTATACAAGCGCTTCACTGTTAACTCACCATCAATCGCGGCAATAACAATTTTACCATCTGTTGGTTCAACGCAT
>CAZADN010000026.1:0-15441 GCA_964483895.1 uncultured Legionellaceae bacterium | reverse complement strand
AAGGCTGGCCAATGGTGATTTTTATAATATACATCTATAAAATCAATTACGTGAGAATAATGTATTCTGTCAATTAAGTTTCCAACTGCTCCACCTAAAATTAACGATAGGCTAAGCAATTGCTTTGACTGTGACAATGGTGTTTGCAAAATCCAAATAAAAATTACAACGCTCATTATAAAACTAAAAAACATAAAAAACCAAAGATGCCAGCTTCCAGTATTACTTAAAAAACTAAATGCAGAGCCTGTATTAAACATTAGAGTAAAATCTAAATTTGGAAAAATAGCTAATGAAGAATACGGCTCGAGTTTATTTAAGATAATGGTTTTAGTTAACCAATCTAAAAATAATACCACTAAACTCACTAACAAATATGGCCACTTTCTCATGCAAATAGCCTCTGTTCGTCATTGCCTTCAATATTATCAACACAACGTACACAAAGCTCTGGATGCTCTAAGTTCTGCCCCACCGAGTCTAATCTATGCCAGCAACGTGCACATTTTTCTGCGGAACTTGCAACAACTGCAACGGCTATTTGCAACTCTTGATTACAAACGGAACTTTCAACTTTATCTTTAAAGTCAGCTATTGTTACTTTAGATGTAATAAATACAAATCTTGCCTCATCACCCAATTTTTCTAATATACTTTTAGCCTTAGTATTTGCATAAATTGTAATTTCAGCAGCTAGCGCCGAACCAATTACACCCTCTTTACGCGAATTTTCTAAAGCTTTATTAACTTCATCACGAATAACTTGTAATTCTTGCCAAAACTCCATATCTACTTCTTTAAGCTCAGGCCAAGCATCGTACCAAGTTTCAAGAAATACTGAATCACTCTTATTCCCTGGAATATACTGCCATATTTCATCAGCAGTAAAAGAAATAATTGGCGCAAGCATAAGTGTCAATGCTTGAATAATATGATACATCGCGGTCTGACAAGAACGACGCGCTTGGCTATCAACCGGTGTTGTATATTGTCTATCTTTAATAATATCAAGATAAAAACTGCCTAAATCCATAGCGCAGAAATGATGAATTTTCTGATAGATTTGATGAAAACTATATTCTGAATAAGCCTTTAGCACTTCTTTTTGTAAATCTTTACATCTTTGAATAATCCAACTATCAAGGTCTAATAAATCTTCATTAACAAGACTATTAGTCTTCGGATCAAAATCAAATAAATTTGCTAAAAGAAAGCGTGCGGTATTGCGAATACGGCGATAAGAGTCTGCAATACGCTTTAAAATTTCATCAGAAATACTAAGCTCATTACGATAATCACTTGCAGATACCCATAATCTTAAAATGTCAGCGCCATGTTGGGCGATTAATTTATCTAATGCAACATAGTTCCCGCGCGATTTAGATAGTTTTCTGCCTTCTGCATCAACGGTATATCCATGCGTTAAAACAGTTTTATATGGTGCGGTATCATTAATTGCAACCGATGTCGTTAATGAGGAATTAAACCAACCACGATGTTGATCTGACCCTTCAAAATAGACATCAGCTGGCATACCAACATTCATTCCAAGACTACTTAATACACAAAAATGTGACACACCAGAATCAAACCATACATCTAGAGTATCATTAGACTTTTCATATTCGTTCGCATCAGCTCCGAGTAACTCTGCAGCATCTAATTGAAACCAAGCCTCAATTCCAGATTTTTCAAATTTTTCAGCAACTTTTTCCATTAGTGCAATGCTATTTGGATGCATTTTACGCGTAACTTTATGTAAAAATAACGGTATAGGTGTTCCCCAAGCTCTTTGTCTTGATATGCACCAGTCAGGGCGTCCTTCAATCATTTTGGAAATCCGTGCCTCACCCCATTCCGGTACCCATTGTACATTTGGAATGACATCTAAAATTTTTGCGCGTAATTCTTCTTTATCCATAGAAACAAACCACTGTGGAGTGGCGCGGAAAATTGTCGGAGATTTATGTCGCCAGCAATGAGGATAACTATGCGTTATTTTTTCCGATGCTAATAATACATGATTCTCTATTAATTTATTTAAAATTGGCTCATTAGCTTTTAATACTGAAATACCTGCAAAAAAAGGAACTTCTTGATTATAACAACCATTACCTAAAACAGGATTATTAAGTGGTAATTTATATAATTCCGCGACATGATAATCCTCGACACCATGTGCAGGCGCTGTATGAACACAACCAGTACCAGCTTCTGTTGTCACATGTTCACCTAATATAATAGGGACTTGAGTTTGAGCAAATAATGGGTGTTGTAATTTCATTAATTCAAACTCAGAACCAGAAACTGTTGCAAAAATTTCATGACTTGCAATATTATAACGCTCTAAACATGCACTAACTAAATCTTTAGCTATTAAAATATAATAATTTGAAGTTTTGACAACGCTATAAGATATATCTTTATGCAAGCACACTGCTTCATTTGCTGGTAATGTCCATGGGGTTGTTGTCCATATTGGTACAACTATAGGCAAACTATCTTCTTTATTTAAATTGATTCTACTGCAAAACTCTTTTTCATCAATAACTTTAAATGCAACATCAATCGCTGTAGAAACCTTATCTTCATAATCTACTTCTGCTTCAGCCAATGACGAGCCACAATCAATACACCAATTAACAGGTTTAAAGCCTTGTACCATATGGCCTTTTGCAATCATCTTCGAAAGTGCACGGACAATATCGGCTTCATACTTATAATCCATAGTTATATACGGAGAATCCCAATTACCAAAAACCCCAAGACGTTTAAATTCATCTTTTTGAATTGCAATTTGCGCAGTCGCATATTCACGACATTTTTCTCTAAATTCTTGCGCTGAAACTTTAACCCCCGCTTTACCGATTTTTTTCTCAACATTTAATTCGATAGGCAGACCATGACAATCCCAGCCAGGTACAAATGGTGCATCAAAGCCACTCATAGATTTTGACTTTACAATAAAATCCTTAAGAATTTTGTTTAGTGCATGTCCGCAGTGTAGATGTCCGTTAGCATATGGAGGGCCATCATGTAAAATAAATCTTTCACGCCCTGAACGTATCTCACGCAATTTTGCATAGATCTTTTTTTCTTCCCATTTTGCTAACATTTCTGGTTCACGTTGCGCAAGTCCTGCTTTCATTGGGAAATCAGTATTAGGTAAATTTAATGTGTCTTTATATTCTGTCATCTTTAAAAAACTCTACTGTATCAAAAAATATTCTTTGGCTACTGCCACATCTTTTTTTATATTTATAACTAATTCATCTATAGAAGCAAACTTTTGTTCTTCACGAATTTTATTTAAAAAAACCACTTCAAGCAATTCGCCGTATAATGAGCCTGAAAAATTAAAAATATGCACTTCTAAAATTTGTCTTTTTCCTGCAACTGTTGGCCTATGACCTATATTTGCAACCCCAGGTAATATAATACCCGTTTTTAATTTAATTTGCACACAGTATACACCTTTTACGACCAATGGTCGTTGAGTGATGCGCAAATTCGCGGTTGGGAAACCCAATTTTCTAGCTAATCTATCACCAGAAACGACCCTACCACTTATACTATACTGCCTTCCAAGCAAAGAACTTACTGCAGAAAACTCTCCATTGACTAGAAGTTTCCTAATGTTAGTAGAACTAACTCTATCATCATCAAGGAGATAATCACTGAAATTTACTACTTCTGAATTATACTTGGCACTAAGTTTAGCTAATAACTCAAAATTGCCCTGACGGTCTTTACCAAACTTAAAATCATTACCAACCATCAAATACTTAATTTGCAATGAATCAAATATTACTTTTTCAGCAAAATTCGTGGCAGACATGTTTGCAAGTTTACTATCAAAACGCAAACATAACACATAGTCAACACCACATTCTTGCAAAAATTTTAATTTATCACGAAGTGGTGAAATCCGTGGTGGAGCATTATTTGGTGTAAAAAACTCTCGTGCTTGCGGTTCAAAAATAACAACAAGTAGCGGGAGTTTTTTTTCAATAGCATGTATACGTAATGCCGTTAAAAGATATTTATGGCCTAAATGAACTCCATCAAAATTTCCAATAGCGGCTACAACTCCATTTTCAAACTCATGGTGTCTAATTATATTACGTAACAACTTCATCAAATCACAACCAAATAACGCCTGTTTTTAAAAAAACTATGCAGGTCTAACTATCAAAATATCACATTTTGCACCATGCAAAATTGCGTCAGCAGTCGAACCTAAGAGTAAAGCCAATCCATGCTTACCATGACTACCTGTCACAGTTAAATCGATGTGATGTTCATGTGCAACTTTTAAGACTTCGTTCTTAATTGAACCAAATTCTAAAAGACGATGTTTGGCATCTACACCAAGATTATCCGCTAATGAATTTAATTCTTTCTCAGCCTGCTCACGAATAGAAACTTCAACTTCTGCAAATCCAGCAAATCCAGGATATGCATAAGCAGGAATTGGTTCAACCACATGCACCAAATAAAAATCAGCTCCATTCTCATCAGCAATTTTTTTAGCTTTACGAGCTGCATTTACCCCTACATCATCAAAATCTGTTGCTAATAAAACCTTTTTATACATGTATATCTCCTTCATACAATAACGACTAACCATAAGACTAGCAGATATTAGGGGCTATTGACAATTAGAACGTAAAGTTAAAAAAAATCGTGCCTAAAAGTGTGGCTTTTTCTAAGATCTATAAATGCTTCTTGTTTATTTTTTGCTAATTTTAATGCCTCGGTCTCAGGATATGGATTATACTTACTTAATATTTTATCCTGTAATTTCATATTTTCTATACTTATTCCTGATTCCAAAGACTTAATCACTGGGTCTATAAATCCAGTTAAATTGCAAAAGCTAACATTCGAATTAGCCGCATAGAGATTATAAAGATTTTCAACAATAATTTTAACCGCATTATCTTTCGCCTCAATACTGTGTCCAGCAATATGCGGAGTGCATAAAGTTGCATAATTAACAATATCGTGATTCATATTCGGCTCTTCTAGAAAAACATCTGTACAATAAATAATATCATTATTAACTGCTAATAAATCTTCTTCATTTACAATGCCACCACGCGCGGCATTTATAATAATTACCCCTGACTTTAATTTTTTAAGCAAAGAACTATTAAATAAATTAAAACTTGGATAAGGAAAAGTTGTATGTAAATTTGCATGCACACAAATAATATCTAAAGAATATAAATCTTCAATATTACACGATTTAAAATTAGAGTCTTTTTGCGCTCTTAATGGGTCATAACCAATAACTTCAAATCCGTAAAGTTCGAGCATCTGCCAAAGTTTAGAGCCAACCGCGCCAACTCCAACAATCCCTACTTTTTTCGCTGCCACGTATCGATATCTTTTTAACCACGCAAGCGAGGCAAGCACATAATCACAAACAGCCTGAGCGTTTGTACCATGAGCATCCAAAAGAGTTATATTGCTTGATTTTAAATACTCTTTATCAATATGATCAGTACCACTACTCGCAGTAGCTACACATTTTATTTTACTTGACTTCAAAAGCTCTTCATTTACTTTTAATGTTGAACGACAAATTAAGATATCAGCATTATCTATCTTCGCTAATAGATTGCTTTTATTTGTAAATAAAGTTAAATCAAAAAAATTATTTAAATGCTTACTAATATTAGGAAGAGAAGCATCTGCCAAAACATGCATAATTATCCAAAAAGCTTCGGAACAACAAGAACTTTATCCATGACTTGCGCTTGTTGCATATATTTTTTATCTAAATCAGTTGGATTAACCAAGGCCGCATCCATTCTTCCCAAATAAACCTGCTGTAAAAAAAAAGAATTTACCACTATATTTTGCTCAGTTAACCAAAAAAATTTTTCAATATATTTATTGCTCATCACAATCATCCTTATGCAACGTCATATTTAACAGATCCTCTGTTACCGAATAGTCTACTAAACACTCTCCAAATTTTTTAATTACCACAAATGGCAAAATATCTCCTCTAACTTTTTTATCAACCAACATAGCCGCTTTCAACTGCTCTATATCAATATCAGCAGGTAATCTACTTGGTAACCCGACACTTTTTAATAAATTATCAATCATATCCACATCTTCCTTATTAAGATATTTCAAATAATAAGATAATTTTGCTGCCAAAAATAAGCCTATTGCAACTGCTTCGCCATGTAAATAACGTTGATAATTTGTAACCTGCTCGATACCATGCGCAAATGTATGCCCAAGATTCAATAACTGTCTGACTCCAGATTTTTCCTGTGCATCTTGCTTTACTACATTAATTTTTATTGCGACACATCTTGTAACAATTTCAACTATTCTATCGAGATTATCACTTTCAAAATTTAAAGAAAATACCTCTGACAAGTCTTGTAAAAAATCCCCACCAACAAGTAATCCGTATTTAATGACCTCTGCAAATCCAGCGCATAGTTCACGCTTAGGCAGGGTTCTTAAAGTATCTATATCTGTAATTATTGAATATGGATAATAAAAGCTACCTATCATATTTTTGCCAACTTTATGATTTATAGCTGTTTTTCCACCTAAAGATGCGTCAACTTGCGCTAATAAAGTTGTTGGTATATGCACAAGTCTGACGCCACGTTGGTAAGTAGATGCAGCAAACGCAGCTATATCACCAATAACTCCTCCGCCTAGCGCAACTATTGTAGTATCACGAGAGTGTTTATTAGCAATTAGAAAATCATAAATATTAGTTAACGTCTGAAAATTTTTATACTGCTCGCCATCAGGTAAAATCAAAACATCATATTGCAAACCGCTTAAACTACGCTCAATTTTTGATAAATAATATGTAGCAACCGTCTCATTTGTCACTATGCATGCTTTTTTAGATGCAATTTGCGAACTTACCAAGCCATGCTTCTCTAGCAAATTACGACCCAAAAACACTCGATGCTCATTTGTATCGAGTTTTATATCCAAAATTGAATAATTATCAGGATTCGCCATAAATATATTTAATAATATTATTAGCAACTGCTTTAACTGTTAGTTTATCTGTTTCAAAACTCACGTCTGCAAGCTCTTCATAAAAAGGCTCACGCTCTTTACGCAAATCTTCAAGTTTACCTTCTAAATCTTCAGTCTGTAATAACGGACGCTTAGGATTATCCCGTTTAGTCCTTTCAAACTGCTGCTGTAAAGATGTTTTTAAATAGATAACTGTGCCACGCCCAGCCAACGCATTACGGTTCTCAGGAGTCATAATCACTCCCCCACCAGTAGCTAAAACTATATTAGTCTTTTGGGTAAGCTCATCAATAATCTTTTGTTCACGTTTACGAAAGCCTTCTTCCCCTTCCACATCAAAGATCCAGGAAATCTCAGCCCCAGCGCGCTCTTCAATAACTTCATCGGAATCAAAAAAATCCAACTTCAATTCCTTTGCCAAAGTACGACCAATTGTACTCTTCCCTGCCCCCATTGGCCCTATCAAAAAAATATTACGTACTTTAACGATACTCATCTAAACTTGTGACTCCATAATTTGCGGTGTAATAAATATTAATAACTCTTCGTTTCTAAGTTTTTGCTCAACTCGCCTAAATAACCATCTAATTACCGGCAGAGTACCTAAAATAGGAACCCTTATAATACTATGATTTTTATCTTGTTTATAGATGCCACCTAAAACTATCGTCTGATTATCATCAATCATCACCTTTGTTTCAAGTGATTTCGTAGAAATAATAGGAATTCCTTGCACTCTTCTTCCAGAATCTGAATCCTGATTAATTGATATAGACATAATTAATTTACCATCAAAGGTAATTTTGGGCACTACTTTTAAACTTAAAACTGCTTTTTTAAAAGAAACTGAAGGTATGCCATTTGCTGACATTTTTTGATAAGGTATATCCTCCCCTGATTCTATAAAAGCTGGCTCTTGATTAGCTGTAATAAGCCTCGGGCTCGCTATTATTTGTGCTTTACCTTCACTTTGCAAGGCTGAAAGCTCTAAATCAAGCAATGCATTTTTACCAAGCGTCGCGAGTGCAAGACCTATAGATGCCGGATTAGCTTCTAAAGGTAAGGCTCCCAAATCAAAATTTACATGGCTAGGTTTATTTTGCGAGTTATCTTCGGAAGCAACACTATCTTTAAGTTGCGATTGCATAAAACCAAATCTTACCCCTAAATCTTGCGCCGAGCTACGTTCAATATTTACAACTCTTGCTTCAATTAATACTTGTTTTTGCGGAACATCTAGTGATTTAATCATGTGCTTAATTTTACTAATTTCTTGCCAATTGTCTTGAATCAAAATAGTATTGGTCCGACTATCAGCCAATATGCTCCCTTGCTCCGATAACAAATTTTCTTTTTCTTTTAGTAACAAAATAATATCAGCCGCATTCGCATACTTTATATTTAAACTTTCAAAACCTATTAGAGGCTCAGTTTCTTGAGAAACAAGTGCTTCTTTTTTGAGTTTTTTTTTATTTTCCACTCGTTGCAGTTTTACTAATGAATTTTTTAATTTTATTAAATCGCCTTGTAATTGCTGATTAAGATTTTGCTGTTCTAATATACCAAGGTTCGATGCTCTAATTTGCCAAAAAGATATGATTAATATTAATAAAAGAGTAATTACTAAAATCCATAAATAATTTTTTCCTTTATGGATATCTGGATTGCTAAACTTAAGTAAATTAAACTTCATTTCACTAAAGCCATGCCAAGTGTTATAGGTAATTTATGCGCGGCTAATTTTATTTTTTTTGTAGAAGATGTTTTAATTAATTTAAAAATATCAGGAATAATCACTGGTATAATATTTCCCTCTGCCAAAGCACACCTTAAACTCTCTAACTTTGAATATGAACCTGATAAATATAATATTTCCAAAGGACTTAGAGTATTATTCGCGTTATAAGATAAAACCGTACGCTCAATTTTTGTATAAATATCTATAAAATTTGACTTTTCTGATGTATTACTGTCAACATAATCATCTTCATTTATTAAAACAATTTCCCTGTCCTTAATCACAAATGTTTTTATCGTATTATCACCTATTTCAAACCACGCAACAGTAGCAATTAAATTAGCTTCTAAAAGCAGTATATTTACAACCCTAAGAATACAATTTGACTCAAGATCAACAAGATTTACCTCTAATCCCAAAGTGCTTAAAAACTGAATTTTTGAACTAATTAACCTAGAATGAACCGCGATAATGAGCATTCTATTATAAGCACTTTGCTTATCATTAGTTATTACATAATCAAAGCAAACGTTTTCCTCATTATTCGAAAGATATTTTTGAGTTTCAATTCTTGCAAGTTCATCTAAATCTTGAATGTTTAACTTTTTACTAACTTTTATATATTTACGCAAAGCAACTGAATCACTAATTACAAGTGCGACTTTAGAATTTTTCAGATTATCCTGCTTAATTTTTTTACGGATAAGGTTAATATACTTTTTATTTTTAGAAATAAAGAAACGCTGAAAATTACGAATATAATAACGATTATCTACCAATTCTAATTGTAAAATTTGTATGGTTTTTTCAGTTAGATAAACACCAATAGATACATTCGCACGCCGCGAAAGACGGTTTAAAAAATATGACACGCAAAAATCTCCATATGCGCAAAAACTAATTGGACTTCCTCGCTAAATATTACAAGTACAACTTATATTTAGTCAACTAAATTTTAACAAAATAATTACAAAAATTTCCACTTGCTTACGCGCGCGGCTCGGATTCATTATTATAAATTTAAAATAAACCGAGAATCCGAGCCGCGACCGTGAGGGAGCGGAAATCAATATTATACACTCCAAGGAGGAGAACAATTAGAATTTATAAGCGAATTCACATCTATAAAATCTGCAAATATTTGATCATTGCTATAATTGCAATGTGCAACAGTCATCCATTTTGGAATATCTGTCGCTGCAAAACCATTGCCAACTAAAATTTTCACAAGATTTGTAATTACATATGCATGCTGAAACTTACAAGTACAATTAGAATTACTATATCCATTACAATTTCCTGGTTTAATAGCTTCAATCATACCTTGATTATATAACGGACCTATATTTTGATAAATTATATTATTAAGCAATGCAGATGATGAATTAATTGTTTGCGAAGGGATACAATCAGTCGATGTATATTTACCATCTTTGTTGAAAGCAAAACAAAAATTAAACCCACTGCCAATAGAAACAGGATGAGGTGTATATTCCTCGCCAGCAGAATTTAAAAATTCAAATCCAGAGCCACCACCACCGCCACCAGATATTACTATCGTATATCCAGCACGATAAAGATCTGGGATCTGGGTTTCAAAAAGATATGTTAAGTTAGATCCGTATTGCGTCAATATTGTAGAATGACTCCAATCAGGAAATTTAGCTGGAGGATAATATGAATAATCAACCGCGGGTGGTGTTTGATATATAATATTTTCACCTTCTCGAGGACTTGCACCTGAACCAGTTCCAGCACCAAGACCTAATCCTGATAAATTGGTATTATCATGAATATAGCAATCAGCAAATTGACTACCGCCACCGCCGCCTGATCCAGTATTAATTAAATAAGTTAACAATCCTGAAATTTCAGGAGTTGTATTACCTCCACCACCTCCGCCGCCACCAGTATACAAGGTATAATGAGTATTATCTCCAGACTTAAATGCATAAATTTGATAGCCAGCCCCACCGCCGCCACCGCCACTCATTCCCCAGTAATTTAATCCTGTTATTGGCCAGTGTTGTAAAATACTTTCATCACTTGTTAATTTATATGGTAAATATGAAATCGCTGGGCAAGTATTAGAGGAACCGCATGTATCATATGCCTTTGATGTTTGTTGTAATAAATAATCATTTAAAAAATTAACAAACCCAGTATAACCAACATCTTGCACTAAACTATCCATATCACTCGTCGCAAAGTCATTAAGTAATGTTGATAATTCATTTAATGGTGTGGTCGAAGCTGTAATCGGATAAGCTGTGCCTAATAAAAAATTAAGATAAGGTGGAAATAGTTTTGCAAGCTCACTATCTTCAGAATTATCCGAAGGTGCAGCGTTCGCATATGCGTATCCCATTAATTTACAAAGAGCATCTCCCCCGCCTGCAATATTAGGATCTAAATTAGCATTTTGCTGCTTGGCTTCCAAACATTGTGTTACTGTTTCATTGGCACTTGGATTATGCTGATAATAATAGAACTCTGTATGTACCGCATCTGCATCAAGAATCTTAGCCATAAATTGCCCAAAATTATTGGTGTATTGATTAGAAGAATTACAGGTTAAATCTGCAAATGGCCTTGATTTAATTTGTGAGCAATTAGTAGAGACTATATATTGCTGTGTTACACTTATATCTAAATTTTGCCCGTATTTAGAACACCAGTTTCTATTTCCAGAACAAATTTCAAATCTTTCTGAAAATTTTCCAACATTAAGAGGCCTAAATTTAAGCACAATTTTACAACTGCTATTTTTAGCAAGCGCCCCACCACACGTGCTTTGCTCAGTATCTTTAATAAGATAACTTGGTATCGAATAACTCATGCTCGGCATATCACTAGGACTATTATTCGTAATTGTAAAAGAGTACTCGACAGCATTATCATAAAGGGAAAGATTAGATGGAAAACTTACATCACTTGAAATTAATTCAATGCCAAAAATCTGCGCGGCATTAGCAGAACCTGTAATTGCGAAAATAATAAGCACATACCTAAACAAGCCAGTCATAATATATTCGCACCCCTAGATTGATAGTATGATAATTAATTTGCCCAGTTGAAAGCTTATCTTGCGATGTCTGCGTAGGGGATAATCCTAAACGCGCCTGTCCAACATTCATAAATCTATAAGCCAATTCAATTACAGCTTTATTAATTGGATAATCCAACCCTGCCCCAATTTCATAAGCTAATTGCATCTCTTTAGCATTTTTGAATTTCTCTGCGGAAATTACGGTAAGATTATTTAGTGGATATTCTTCATAATAACTCACTCTATTAATTGCGCGACCAATACCTAAAATAAAGCTCGGATGAATTGGCATCTTGGTCCAAGATATAGCATTTTCAAATAATAAAATTTCACTTCTAAGTCGATACTTATATGCTAAATTTGCAAATAAAGGTGAATATAATTCCCATACAGTACCACTTACTGGCACATTACTAACTGGCATAAAACGTATACTATCGTCAAATTTAATAAAATTATTTTGAAAAGTCGTTGCACCTAACCCGGCCATGAATGATAAAGTATTATGAACGTTGTTATCTGCAACATACGTATTTCCGAGAGAGTTAAATAATGCTACTTGTTGAGTGGAACCTGGAGTCGTAAAAATTTGACTTAAATCTAAACTTGCAAAGACTGGAATAGTTTTTGCAACCGTAACATTTGTTAAAAAAATCAATAAACAACCAGTAAAAAGCTTTTTAAATATATCCATATATGCTAAAAGCAAGAATTCCATTCCCAAGATTATTCAAAAAGTCTATACAATTAAGTTAGATGGAGTCAACACAAATAACAATAGATTTCGAGACTCAAATTTAGGATAATAGCGAATATTTCATTAAATAGGGACTTACCATGCAAAACATTGAGCACTTAGTGCATGCCAAATGGATTTTAACTGTTGAACCTAATCAAGATATTCTTGAAAATCATACCATTTGTATTGAAAATGGTATGATTAAGGAAATTATTCCAACATCAACCGCCAAACAAAAATACGTAGCAACTCGCGAAAATAACTATCAAGATAGAATTGTTATGCCTGGTATAATCAATTCGCACACGCATATTGGAATGAATTATTTTCGTGGATTGGGAAGTGATTTAGCCTTAATGGATTGGTTACATAACCATATGTTCCCAACTGAAAAAAAATGGTTAAGTCATGAATTTGTGCGTGATGCTTCATTATTTGCTATGGCTGAAATGATTCGCTCTGGCACAACTTGCTTTAATGATATGTTTTATTTCCTCTCAGCAACTGCTGAAGCAGCTATTCAAGCAGGAATGCGTGCATGTATCGGAATGACCGTTATTGAGTTTCCAACTGCTTGGGCAGAAACAACTGATGAATACTTCACTAAGGGTATGGATTTTTACGAGCAATATAAAAATAACCCTTTTATTACAACAACTCTTGCGCCACACGCACCTTACACCGTTTCTGATAAATCATTTATGCGAATTAAAGAATTAGCAGAAAGTTTACAGCTTAAAATTAATCTTCACTTACACGAAACTCAAGATGAAATTAATGGCTCAATTGCGCAATTTAACAAACGTCCTATAAAAAGACTGCATGATCTAGGGTTTTTATCTTCAGATGTACTAGCCATCCACTCGGCTAATTTAAATGAAGAAGACTTAGAATTACTCGCATTAACAAAACCTAATATTATTCATTGCCCAGAATCAAATATGAAACTTGCGAGTGGTACATGTCCTGTTGAAAAGCTTCGCGAACTAGGCATAAATGTAGCACTAGGAACTGATAGTGTTGCAAGTAATAATGACTTAGATATGCTTTCAGAAATGCGAACCGCAGCCCTTCTTGCAAAGCTTTCAACGATGAATCCTGAAAGCTTAAAAGCAACTGATGCAATCTCTCTTGCAACAATTAATGGCGCGCGCGCATTAGGTAAAGATAAAAACATAGGCTCATTAGCAGCTGACAAAGCAGCTGATTTTATCACCATCCGCATAGATGATATAGAAATGTTACCAATGTATTTGCCTGCAGCACAAATTGTTTACGCTAGTAATCGCCAACAAGTAGCAGATGTATGGGTTAATGGCAAACAACTTATGCAAGATAGAAAACTATTAACTATAGATGAACAAGAAATAAAACAAAAAGCTATGTATTGGGGTAGTAAAATTAGAGGGTAAGTCATGATGCCTGTGAAAATGGGTCACTTTGATTTTAAAGCAGGCACTTTACCCCTTGTCTATATGGCTTTCTCGAGTTTCTTATAGAAATATTTTTCAGACCTTTCTCAATGCTCTCTGTGTGCTTTGGCTGTTATGTCAACACCAATAGCTCGCATCACCGTCAGCGTTGTTTTTAATGTGGGATTACCTTCTTCGCTGAAAGAGCGGTACAGTTGTTCTCGAGATAGCCCTGTTTCACGCGCTATTTCTGTCATACCTTTAGCACGGGCAACCACTCCGATTGCCTTTGCAATATAGGCAGAATCGCCAGTTTCAAATGCATCAGCCATAAATATAGCAATTGATTCCGGACTATCTAGTGCTTCGGCTGGATCATAATCATATAATGGCTCTGTCATTTTAATCTCCGAGTTCTTTTGCTAGTTTTTTTGCAATTTCAATATCTTTACTTTGTGTGCTCTTATCACCACCACACAATAGTATAACAATTTCATTTCCATTCTGTTTGAAATAAATGCGATAGCCAGGCCCATAGTGAATTCGCAGTTCACTAATACCTTGTCCAACAGGAGAAACATCACCAAGAAGACCATTCGCGAGACGAAATACACGTGCAGCAATCGCGGCTTTTGCTCTCTGATCTTTTAGCTTATGCTCCCATTTGAAATATGTTTCGGTTTGTTTTATTTCAATCATAGGTATTTATTGTAGTTTATAAATCACTAAGTTGCAATATCTTGATCAAACTCAAGATCAAATTCCTTTGATTGTTTGCTTATAGGCATCTTTCCAAACTTCAATTTATGGAAATAGTAATAAAATACTTATGATGTTTCTGTGTGGTACTTACTTAGCATACTAGGTCAGTAGAAATTCATTTTGGTGATAAAGTTGAAGAGCTTGCTTCAGACGTCATATTACTAGAATCAGTATTTGAGTTTTTCTCCAAATCGTTTAATAAATCAGCAGTTCGAGTTGAAAATTGACCGGCAATGATAATTTTATAATTTTCATCCTTTTTAAGGGTATCTAATGCTTGAGCTAAAGTTGAACCATCTTTCTCTACTTGCCTTATTAAGGATTGTAATCCTTTTATTTTTATCAGTTTTCTATATGCAGGAAAGCAACTAGCACTGCTTTCATTCTGAAGAACCATAATGTGCTCTTTTATTCTATCTAATTGTTGTGCAATATCGCCACTTTGATTATTATTTTCTAACTCCTGATTATTAAAAGGCTTTTCTCCTTTTATGTAACTCAATGCTAAAGGTGCCAATTTTTCAATAACCTTTTTTTTAAAATTCTCATATTTTTCAGACCAACGAGCATTTTCATCCTGATGAAAGATAGATATCAATCCAGTTGGTTTCTTATATTTTTTAGAAATAATTTATATGTATCTTTTTCCTGAAGAAGAATGTTCAATACAATACATAACCGCTGCATCAATAAGAACAGCATCTTT
>CAZADN010000025.1:0-15447 GCA_964483895.1 uncultured Legionellaceae bacterium | reverse complement strand
CCCTTCTAAAATAAGCATCTCAAAATGCCTATTATCGTCATATACTGGAACACCCCACTCAGTATCATGGTAAAGCTCATATTCTGGATTATTGATTCCAACCCATGAACAACGTTCCATATAATTCCGTTAATTAACCAAAGCGTTAATGCATGCGGCTATTAATGAGCCTGGGAAAATACCAAAGTATAAAAGCGCCAAACAATTAGCCGAAAACAATGTTGCAGCTGATTTAGAAACTACCGCTTTCTGTTCATTTACCGCTTGCTCAAAGTACATGGTTTTAACTATACGTAAATAATAAAAAGCGCCAACAACAGCAAATATCAAACCAACTACCGCAACCCAAGTCATTTGCATATCTACTAACGCCTTAAGCACTAATAGTTTTGCAAAGAATCCAACGGTTGGCGGTACACCGGCCATTGAGAATAAAATTATCATCATCATGCCAGCAAACCAAGGATTACGTTTATTTAAACCTTTTAAATCATCAATATTTTCAACTTCAAGCCCGGATTTAGATAGTAAGACTATCAATCCAAAAGCGCCAACAGACATAACCGCATAGATCAACACATAAAATAAAGCTGAAGCAAACCCTTCAGCACTCGCCGCAAGTACGCCAAACAAAGCATACCCCATATGAGAAACTGTAGAATAAGCAAACATTCTTTTAATATTGGTCTGCACAATTGCTAGAACATTCCCAACAATTGCTGACAACAAAGCCATAACCAAGATAATTTGCTGCCAGTAATCAACTAAATCAAGAAGACCAATAGTTAAAATACGTAATAACATGCCCATTGCCGCAATCTTCGGCGCTGCGCTTAAAAATAAAGTCACTGAAGATGGCGCACCATCATAAACATCTGGCGCCCACATATGAAACGGTACAGCAGCAAGCTTAAATCCAATACCAGCCAATATAAATACCAATGAAAAAGACAGCAATCCAGAGTTTTTAGAAGAGTAAAGAGTAATAGCATTAGCAACTTCATGTAAATCTAAACTACCAGTCGCACCATATAATAAGGAAATTCCATATAATAACATCGCTGACGCAATAGAACCTATCACAAAATATTTAAGCGCAGCTTCAGATGCATTACCATTATATCTACGCATTGCAACCATAGCATATAAAGGCAGTGATAGAAGCTCTATACCTAGATAAACCGTTAACAAAGAGTGCGCTGAAACCAAAATTGTCATGCCCAAAGTTGACATCAAGCCTAACACATAATAATCACCATTCGGTATATCGCGCTCTTCTAAGTACAATTTAGAATAAATAAAACTTAGTAGTACTGTTAAAAAGATAAAGATCTTCATTAAATGGCCAAGATCGTCACTTACAAATAAGCCATTAAAAATAACTCGATTAAATTCACCAAGCGCAAATATACTACTTGCCATTGCCGCAATTAAACCAAAAACTGCAACGAACAACGCGATTGATTTGCATTTTTCTCTGAATATAAGATCTCCAACCAAAGCAAAACAAATAGTTAAAAAAATTATAAACTCTGGCAGCACATATTTTAATGTATTTAATATTTCACTCATATCAATTAACCTTTAGATTTATAGGCAAGTTCTAACGTATGATTTACAGTTTGATGAACATAACTTAGTAATGGTTTAGGATAAACCCCAATCCAAAGAATCGCCGCAACTAGTAAAACATAGGCGCTTATCTCATACTTAGTTAAATCATGCAATTTTTCGACTTTCTTGTTACTAATTTCACCAAAAATTACGCGTTTGTACATCCATAATGTATAAGCCGCACCTATTATCAATGTCATCGCAGCCCAAAATGCTATCCAAAAACCAGTTTTCATACTAGCCAAAATTATCATGAACTCACCAACGAAACCAGAAGTTCCAGGCAACCCTGCATTCGCCATTGCGAATATCATAAAGAACGTCGCAAAGACTGGCATGGTTTGCACCAAACCACCAAAATCCTTAATATCTCGAGTATGCATCCGGTCATAAACGAATCCAACCCCTGCAAACATACCACTGGATATAAATGCATGCGATATCATGACAACAATCGCCCCTTCCAGTAATAAAGCAGCAGATTGCAAGCTAGCTTGACCCATGACAGCATAAATAGCAAAGCAACCCAAAGTCACAAAGCCCATATGTGAAATAGATGAATAAGCAATTAATTTTTTCATGTCTTTTTGAATAATTGCAATCAAACCAACATAAACTACCGCTATTAAAGATAGCACGACCATAAACATAGCGTACTTACTACAAGCATCAGGCACAATTGGCAATGCAAAACGAATAAATCCATAAGCCCCAAGCTTCAATAAGATAGCCGCAAGCACGACTGATCCACCAGCAGGAGCCTCTGTATGTGCATCAGGTAACCATGTATGTACTGGAAACATAGGGATCTTAATTGCAAAGCCTAAGAAAAATGCGATAAAAATTAGAGTTTGTGCTGTCATGCTGAGTTTTACTGCATACATAGTTTCAATATTAAATGTCGCAGCGTGATAACCAAGATATAAAAATGCGGCCAACATCAAAACTGAGCCTAAAAATGTGTATAAAAAGAACTTTATCGCAGCGTAAATACGATTATCAGAACCCCAGATACCAATAATTAAATACATAGGAATAAGCGTTGCTTCCCAAAATATATAGAAAACTATCGCATCCATCGCTGCAAAGACCCCTACCAATAGCCCTTGCATAATTAAAAAAGCCGCTAAATATTGGGGTAATTTATTCTGAATACTATTCCAAGTGGATAAAATAACCACTAAATTGGTAAAAATACTTAAGACTATCAATAAAAGTGACAATCCATCAATTCCTAGAGTATAACGCACGCCAAGCATTTGCATCCACGCAAAATCTTCGACATACTGCATGCCTGGTATATTTACATCAAAATCATAAACAAACAGCAAGCTCAAAACTAAAGTAGAAATAACAGTTACAAGCGCTAGAACCCGCTGTACACCTTTATTACCTTCATTACCAATAAACAATATAAAAATGGCGCTCGCAATCGGCAACCAAATCAACACATTAAGCAAATACCCCATAAATCCACCTTAGGCGCAATAAACTAATACAAAATCCAAAATAGAAATCCAAATAGACCTAATAGCATAACCATGACATATTGATACAAATAACCACTTTGCATGGTCCGAGCACGTTTAGCTAGCCAACCAATAGTTTTACCGCTACCATTAACGAGCAAACCGTCAATTAACTTTCTATCTGTAACTTTATAAAAAATATTACCTATCCCTTTAGTACCATTCATAAATACATGTTCATTAAACCAATCAAAGCCAAACTTATTCTCTAAAATACGGTAAAGCCAAGAAAATCTCTTTGCCAACATTTCCGGAATTTTTGGCATAGCAATATAACAAACCCAAGCAATAAATATACCTAATAAAGTTAACCAAAATACTATAGACGTAGGTGCATGTAGAACTGCTTGCCAAGAAGAAGATACTTCTTCAGAAATTTCTGCTAATACATCATGCTGCGGTAACACCGTAATCGAATCAGCTAAAATCGTGTGCTTATTAAATAACATTGGCATATACATAATATAACCAATAATAACAGATGGCACAGCCAAAACTACCAATGGACCCCATACAACTTTCGGTGATTCATGCACATGTTCATATTCATCATGTGACATGCGAGGCGTTCCATGAAAAGTCATGAAAAGAGCTCTAAATGAATAAATCGCCGTAATCATTGCGCCAATTGCCACACAATAATACGCATAAGTACCACCAGGAATATCCGTCATGCTCGCAGCTTCAATAATCGTATCTTTAGAAAAGAACCCAGCAAATGGCGGAATCGCACATAAAGCCAAACTGCCTATAACAAAAGTTATATAAGTTATTGGCATCTTAGCTTTTAAACCACCCATTTTTCGCATATCTTGCTCGTGGTGCATACCAATAATCACTGAGCCAGCTGCTAAAAATAGTAACGCTTTAAAACACGCATGTGTTAATAAATGGAAGATCCCGGCACTATAAGCAGAAGCACCCATCGCAACCATCATATAGCCCAACTGTGATAATGTTGAATAAGCAACGACACGCTTAATATCATTCATAACTAAAGCTAAAATACCAGTGAACAACGCGCCTGTTGCGCCAATTATTAAAACGGTACTTAAAGTAGGAACTGATAACTCAAGCATCGGTGATATACGCGCCATCATAAACACTCCAGCGGTAACCATAGTTGCAGCATGAATTAAGGCTGAAATTGGTGTAGGACCTTCCATAGACTCAGGCAACCATACATGCAAAGGAACTTGTGCAGATTTACCCATTGCACCGACAAATAAAAGTAAGCAACTAACTGTAATTACCGACCAGCTATGGCCTTTAAATACTTCTATAGATGCATTTGCAAGAGTTGAAGCATTTTTAAATACATCTGCGTAATCTAAACTACCAACAAAGGCTAATACCAAGCCTATACCTAAAATAAAACCGAAATCGCCTACTCTATTAACAATAAATGCTTTCAGACTACCTTGTATTGCTGACTCTTTGTTATACCAAAACCCAATTAACAAGTAAGAAACCAAGCCAACGCCTTCCCAACCAAAAAATAATTGCAAGAAGTTATTCGAGGTTACAAGCATTAACATCATAAAAGTAAATAAAGAAATATAACTAAAAAAACGTTGATAACCATCATCATCAGCCATATAGCCAATACTATAAATATGCACTAAAAATGATACAAAAGTCACAACTAACAACATTACAACTGTTAGCGGATCTATCAAAAATCCTATATGAAATGCATAAGGGAAAAAATCTCCGCCAGAAGCCCAAGTATAAAGATTATAACTAGTAGTTTGCATAGTGCCATTTGCAAAGCAGATAGCAATAAATATCGATAAACATAAGGACAAGCCAACACCAGCTATAGTCAAACTGTGCGCACCTCTTCGTCCAATTTGTTTACGAAAAAACCCAGCGATAATAGAGCAAAATAAAGGCGCAAAAACAATTACCGAACAATAATGAATAATACTCACATTGTTATCCTTTTAAATGATTCATTTCATTAACATTGATGTTGCCACGATTTCGAAACAGCAACATAACAATAGCCAAACCAATAGCCGCTTCAGCCGCCGCCACAGTTAAGATGAAAAACACAAAAACTTCACCAGAATTTTCCCCATAATAATGAGAAAATGCAACAAAATTAGTGTTAACTGCTAAAAGCATCAATTCTATACAAACCAACAACAAAATAACATTACGCCGATTAATAATGACCCCCGCCAATCCTAAACTAAATAAGACTGCTGACAAAATCATATAATGCATTATTGGTATCATACTGCATTCCTTAAAAATTATCTAAATTAAGAAAAATTGAAAAACCTCATCATAGATGACAAGGCCTCATGATGTGCTGAACGGAAGGTTATCATGATTATAACTATTCGGCAAGAATCTACAAAGATTAAAACTCTTTTAGATAAACAGCAAAATCACAAAAGTTTGCTACACTTACTAATAGATGTACTTGATTTAAGGTTGTTATGAAAAAATTGATATTACATCCAACAGACATCAGTCAATGGTATGCATTAGTTAGTGAAGCGGAAGCCGCGACGCAGCTGGCGCTTAATGAAAATACAGAAAGTTACTTAGTATTTCTTCTACAACGGTTCTCTCAAACCCCACAGCTTGCTGAGTCTCCGGTTGCGCTAGATTTTCTTGAGTCTATGTCAACTTTTGGTAAAAAACAAATTGAAAAGCTTATAATTGTTGGCGATAAAAGTTTACTTTTATGTGGACTTTTTCCAGGGATTGCCCAAAAGCACAATGTTAATTTAGATTACTATGTTGGAATGGGTAAAGCCGCATATTTAAGTGTAAGTGAATTACAAAGTAAACAACAAGCAGAGCTATTTTTTGATTTGAGCTTGAACTTTCCAAACTTACAAGCAATCCTACAAGCAATACGTGGTGATTATCAACAATTTGACCTGCCAGGCTATGGCACCATGAAAATCGATGATAATCTAAACACGCATTGATTGACATAAGATTAAATTTTTTCTATTATAACCTCCTTTAAAAAGTTTGTAAGCAGGTTTAACATGAAACGTACATTTCAACCAAGTAATTTAAAGAGAAAAAGAGACCATGGATTTCGTGCTCGTATGGCTACGCGCAATGGGCGTTTGGTCCTTAAGAGACGTCGTGCAAAAGGCCGTAAGAGATTATCTGCCTAAGTGGGTAATTTTGACAAATCGCACCGATTAAGAACTAAAGCAGAAATAGACTTTGTATTTTCTAATGCCAAAAAATTAGGGAATCAAAGTTTTTTACTGTTATATCGCGGTAATACTTTACGCAATGCACGCATTGGGATTATTATTGCAAAAAAAAATGTCCCAAAAGCTCATGATAGAAATCGCCTAAAAAGAATTATTCGTGAAACATTTCGCAATAGTGATAATCTTGCGAATATAGATATAATATTTCTTGCAAGGCATGGCTTAACTAAAATAGATAACGCAACTTTGCGTAACAACTTAATAAATGAGCTTAATAAATTAAAAGTCCCTGGGGTTATATGTTAACTTTTTTAAAATTTTTCATTAAGTTATACAAATATGCTTTCAGTGCATTTATTCCGGACGCATGTCGTTTTGAGCCGAGTTGCTCGCAATACGCTTTAGAAGCTTTAGATAACCATGGGCTAATTAAAGGCCTTTGGTTAACCATACGTCGCCTATTACGCTGCCACCCGTGGGGTAATTACGGTTACGACCCAGTACCTAATAAAGAGAACTAATGATGGATATAAAACGTGTAGTATTATTTGGAGCGCTTGCTTTTGTAGTTTTTTCCCTTTGGAATAATTGGCAAATAGAACACCCAGCACCAAATACTCAACCTGTCGCAGAAATTACAAAAGAGATAAACCAAGCTTCTGCAAATAATATGCTGCCAAATATGCAACCTGAGTCTACAAAAGGAAGCTCTTATCCACAAAACAATGAAAATAACCCGGCAACTACCAGCACAAGTACTATTAACGTAAAAACTGATGTGTTTTCTCTGGTAATCGAGCAATCCCAAGGTAACATTGTTAGTACAAATTTACTAAATTACCCTGAAAGCGTCACAGCTAAAAACAAACCTTTCCCTCTACTTGAAGATAATGGATACAGTAAATACGTAGCGAACAGTAATTTATTTATCGTACAAAATCAACAAACCAATAATCTTGAGCCTAACTATAAGAGTGAAGCGCAAAATTACTCCTTATCTCCAGATAAAGACGAATTATCAGTAAATTTAACAGCTGAACTTAACAATGGCTTAAACATTATTAAAACTTATACATTTAAACGAGGCAGCTATTTAATTAATGTAGATTACAAAATAACCAATCAGGGTGCAACTGCTTGGACTGGGTATTTAAATACCCAATTATTCAGAAGCTCACCAAAAGAAAGCAAAAGCAGTATGATGCAAATTGGTTCTTACACCGGCGCATCTTATTCTGTCCCCGGTGAAACAAGGTATAAGAAAATATCTTTTAAAGATATGAAAAAACGCGAGCTAGATATAGATTCACAAGGCGGCTGGATTGCTATGCAACAGCATTATTTCTTAACTGCCTGGGTACCTCAAGCTGATTCACAAAATCGCTTTTATACTAGAACTTCACAACAAGATTATACAATTGGAAACGTAAGTAAGGCGATTACGGTTGAACCAAGTAAAACCCAAACTATTGGTAGTAAACTATATCTCGGCCCAGAAATTACAGAAACTTTGAAAGAAATCTCCCCTGGTCTAGATTTAACTGTTGATTATGGTTGGCTATGGTTTATCTCACAACTTCTATTTTCTTTAATGAAATCTATTTTTAACTTCGTCGGTAATTGGGGTGTTGCGATAATTTTAGTGACAGTCTTGGTTAAATTAGCCTTTTATAGATTATCTGCTAAAAGTTATAAATCTATGGCTGGCATGCGTAAATTGCAACCTAAAATTCAATCTATCCGCGAACGCTATGGCGATGATAAAGCAAAAATGAGCCAAGCAACCATGGAGCTTTACCGTAAAGAAAAAATAAATCCTTTAGGTGGTTGCTTACCAATTATCATCCAAATCCCAGTATTTATTGCTCTATATTGGGTATTAGTTGAAAGTGTTGAGTTACGTCAAGCAAACTTTATTTTCTGGATTAATGACTTGGCTTCTCCGGATCCATATCATGTTTTACCGATAATTATGGGTTTAACTATGCTCATCCAACAAAAACTTAATCCTGCACCACCAGATCCAATGCAGGCTAAAGTTATGATGTTTTTGCCCGTAGTATTTACCATATTATTTTTAAACTTCCCAGCAGGTTTGGTGTTATATTGGACTGTAAATAATAGCTTATCTATTTTGCAACAATGGTATATAACACGTAAATACGGTGAAAACGCAGCTCCTAAGAAATTGGCGTCTGTCAAATAAATGGATACCATAGTTGCAATTGCAACCCCTCCTGGACGCGGCGGGGTTGGTATTGTACGTATATCTGGGCCTAACGCTTATGCTCTTGGCTTAAAAATAAGTAACTTAAAAACCATCAAACCAAGACATGCTTTTTATGTACCATTTTATATTGAAAATACAATTGTTGATAATGGCATTTTAATTTACTTTAAAGCCCCACACTCTTTTACCGGTGAAGATATTATTGAAATTCAAGCTCATGGCTCACCGATTGTCTTAGATAAAATTATTAAAGAGTGTATCCAAAGTGGGTTAGCGAGAATCGCAAATCCTGGAGAATTTTCAGAACGCGCTTTTTTAAATGACAAAATTGATTTAACCCAAGCAGAAGCTATCGCGGATTTAATTAACGCAAGCTCAGAAACTGCCGCAAAACTTGCTATACGCTCCTTACAAGGTGAGTTTTCTAAAAAAATTCATGCGCTTTGCGAGGATATTATTTATTTACGTATGTACGTAGAGGCAGCAATTGACTTTCCTGAAGAAGAAATAGACTTTTTAGCAGATGGCAAAGTCTCAGCTATGCTTTCTGATATTTTAGAAAACCTCAATACAATTTTAAAAGAAGCACATTGTGGTGCGATAATTCGTGAAGGGTTAAACATAGTAATTGCTGGTAGTCCTAATGCTGGGAAATCAACCCTGATTAATTATCTTGCTGGGCGCGATGTTGCGATAGTTACAGAAATTGCAGGTACAACGCGTGATGTCATGCGCGAGCATGTTGTGATTGATGATATACCTCTGAATATTATAGATACCGCTGGTATTCGCGAAAGCGCGGATGTTATCGAACAAGAAGGGATAAAACGGGCTTTAGTCGAAATTAGTCGTGCGGATTTGGTATTATTAGTTACTGATATAAATGATAAAAATAGTCCTACTGATGTAAATGCATATCTTAAAAGTAAGTTGCCTGAGAATACTCCTGTTGTGCATGTGTATAATAAGATAGATGTGCTTGATGAGGTCCCCATTTCTCTGGAGAAGGAACATATTTATATATCCGCAAAATCTGGTAAAGGAATTGAAAATTTAATTGCTAAAATAAAAGAAATCGTTGGTTTTCAACCAGCTGAGGGCCAATTTTTGGCTCGCCGCCGTCATTTACAAGCTTTAGAAGCGGCAAAAGAACTATTGATAAACGGTGAAACAGCTTTAAATACTAATCTATCCGGTGAATTACTCGCCGAAGACTTACGCCTTGCCCATCATGAACTAACCAAAATTACCGGCGAATACAGCGCCGATGACTTATTAGGCGCTATATTTTCAAGTTTTTGCATTGGGAAATGATGTATTAGACATCTTTCCAAACCCGCTGCAGAGAGCAAATTGCAAGGAGACTCGGAGCGCAGAACCGGAGTATACACGCAAGTATATGAGGATTCGAGCACCGAATCGACGAAGCAATTTGCCTCTGCAGTAGGGTTTGGAAAGATGTCTATTTTTTTGAAAATAGTCAAATTTTTTTTGCAATATCTCTTGCTAAAAACCAAATAAAATGATATGTTTGTATTTTGAGCTTTTTGACTGTTTTTGATGTAGGTGTACTATGGGATTACAAAATAACTGGCATGGTGATTTTTTTTACTTCGATAATCAAAAAGAATATACAGTTAATCATTGGCAGCAATACATTTCAAAACATGAAGAAGAAAACAACCCTACGTTTTTTGAAACAGCCAAAGAAAATTATAAACAATCTGAAATGCTTTATAGTGAAGCTCTATTAGATAGCGATCTACTTACAAGAGTAATAAATGATCCTGGTTCTAATGCATTTTCAGACCAAACAAAAAAACTAATTCTCGAAAGCAAACTTAAGACTTTAAAACCACTCATGGTAAACGCAAGTTCAGCTACTCGCGAAGCAGAATTGCAAGGTTACGAAGAGGAGTTTGAGCAATATACAAAAAAACTACAGGTAATAAACTCTAGAAACAAAAATCCTGAAGATAAAACCAAAGCATTATTAGACACAAATACTAATAAAGAAGAAAACAAGAAAAAGGTTGAATCAATATTTCAAGCAATCATAGACTTCTTAAAATACTTATTTATATTAAGCCCCCTCGCTTTAGTCAGATGGATTGGCGAGCGAAATCTTAACCGACTCAGCCTGACCTTTTCACGCATATCTCTAAAAAACCTTTTAACATATTTAAAGTCTTTAGGCGTACTTGATAAAGGCAGCAAATTACACGGTATTTTCATTAATATCGCTATGCTAGATTATCCTGCAACAGTATTTAGCCTATTAAGCGTTTTTATATTTATGGCCAAACTCCTGGTAAATATAACTTTACCATTTAAGCATCTATTTGCCCCAACCAGTCGCGCAGAACTAGCTTTTGGCTGGTGGACTCGCGCTAAAATGGAAGTTATGCGGGTTTGGGATATTTATGCAAATGATATCTTCTGGATGGTTTTTAACGGGATAACTAACTTCCCATTAGTAGTTGGGTTATCTATACCAGTTGCAAACTGGATTTTAGCTGGCGCGCTATTTTTTGATATCGCGGTTTTAGGCCGAGTGTTATACCTCGAAGATAAAAAATTAGCTAATGAAATAGCATGGTTAAATCAGCAAATAACTCTAGCTAAAACTAATAATAATTTACCACATCAAGAAATGTATACAGCAATGCGCAGTCAAGCAGAAATATCGCGTGTTGGAATTCGAGCGACGTTAATCGCGTGTATAATCGCAACCGCGCTATTTATCGCAAGCCTTGCACTAATATTTACCCTTGCAACGCCATTAATGGCTCCAATCGGATTTTTCGCTTGTGTAGTTGCAGTAGCGGTAATTTTATCAAGAAAAGAAATAGGCAAATATGCTGAAGCCAAGGCTTCGCAATCCGTCTATCAAGATCAATATGAAACAAAAGCACTTAGAGCAGAAAATGCAAGTAAAACTGGCTGGCAACTAGCTAAATCACTTACTGAACACATAGTAATACCGATGATAATCATGGGCTTATATACAGTAAGTTTACCTGCAGCGATTGCATTTACGGTATTATATGTAGCAATTAAAACTTCCGGCGTTAAACTGACAGACTTTGAATGCAATAACAAGCCTAAAGCACTTGCATTTGAAGAAAAAGTACCTGAACAAACATTTAGTTTAGGATAGATACGAACAACAATACCGGATTAACGAGCCGCGACTACCGAGCCGCGACCGTCAGGAAGCGGAGCTTTTAACACTGTGTAAATATCCGCTCCCTGACGGTCGCAGCTCGGTAGTTGTATTTATTACATCTGTAATATAAACTGCTTTGATACTTGCCAAAACAGGAGAGTCCTCATGCGTAATATTAAAAAATTAATTACCACACTTTTTATTTTAGGTATCTGTTATAGTGCATTAGCAAATGATACAACTGCAACCCAAAAACAAATCGACGTAGTAAAATCCATTCACTGGAATAAAGATATTAAAGTCACAATCTCTGGTAACAATATTCGTTTACAATCTAACGGCATTCCTAACCATAAACGTGACGCACAATATGTAACTCCAAAACCAGGGCATATAACCCCAAACGATGGCAATGCGGTTATTGCTGACGACCCAACCAAACCCCAAGATTATGATTTTACCATTCCATTAAACCCTAAAATAGCATCACATATCACTAAAGCACCAGCAGGCTCAATTGGCCTGATGATTTCTGGGGCAGTTTTATATAATCCTTTCGAAGGCGATGATAAAACAGTCGCTATAGCGAATAATTTTTATTTAGTAAATAAAAATGGCAAAAAAGTCTGGTTTCTTGATTCTTGTAACGGGCATCCAACGCCAATTGAAGGTGCTTATCATTATCACGCTCTTTCAAATTGTGTAGTTTCACAAGTTGATAAAGAAACAGGGCCATCACATATAACCGGGATTGCACTTGATGGATTTTTTATCTACGGTTCAAAAGACATCAACGGCAAACAAGTTGACCGAAATTCATTAGATGAATGTAACGGCATATTTAGCAAAACACCAGAATTTCCAGAAGGTGTTTATCACTATGTATTACCTGGGACTAACGATGAAACATCATCTATTCGTTGTTTTAAAGGTGTAGTTGATACAAAACAAATTATGCCAATGCCACCGATGGGTATGCCCGAACATCAAGGACCATCAGATAGTCTAAAATAACTATGAGAATAAACATGCAGATACCTAAAAAAATTACGCCTGAAAATGCTTTGTTCTTCTGCATTACAGCATTATTTGGCGTAATTCCTCTTAGTTCTTCTTTAAAAAGCATTTTCTTAAGTGCAACAATTGCAATAATTCTTTTAACTCCAATTTATCGACAAGAATTAGTCAACCTTCTTTGCCAACGCTTTTTTATAACTGGCTTGTTTTTAGTCTTAATTGCCATTTTAGGCTGCTTATGGAGCCCAGCAAGCTTTGGAGAAAAGGTATTGATTTTAGAGAAATGGAGTAAACTTTTATATCTACCATGCCTAATTGTTGCTCTTAAAAACCCAAAACTTCGCAAAGCAGCAATAGATGCATTTATTATTGCAATGGTTTTCACATGTATTTGTGCATTTTATCTAAAATTCACAACCGATGCATTAACGTCAAAAATCACTATCGATGGTATTTTTAGAAATCATATAATGACCAGCATCATGATGGCATTTGCAGCGTATTTAGCCGGATCGTTATTCATAAAAGCCAAAAATCTTCCCAGAATCTTATATCTAATTAGTACAATCCTAACCAGCAGCCAAATACTATTCATTAACGAAAGTCGTACAGGCTATGTTATTTATTTACTCTTAATGATGTTATTAATTCTACAAAATACCAATAAAATTAAAGCATTCTTAAGTATCATGGCAATCTGCGGAATATTTGTAACTAGCTGCTTTTTAAACCATACACTTTTAGATAGAATAAAACTTGCACAAACAGAATTGTCTTCATATCAAGCTGATAAAAACACGCCGATTGGATATCGCCTGCAATTTCATACTTTTGCGGAACAACTTTTTAAAGATAAACCAATAATTGGCAATGGAACTGGTAGCTTTACTTATAAATTTCGCATAGAAAATCCGGTCCCTGCCTGGACATCAGATGAAACTCACTCTGGTCGACTTCTTGAGCCACACGGTCAATATTGGTTAATAGCAGCTGAATTTGGCTGTCTCGGATTATTAGCTTTCTTCTTATTTTATGCTGAGCTTATATATAGAACTTATAATCTCGAAGATATGCGCAATATTGCTTTAGCTTTATTAATAATTCTTGGTATTGGCAATTTAACTGATTCTTTACTTTTTTACTCTGGTTCAGGTTACTTTTTTATTTTATTTTTTGCACTCGCTTTTAGCGAAAAAGCTAACACTAGTGTTATAATTAATCCCTCATACAAATCCATTAAAATTAGTAAATTTATAAAACATGCATCATAAACCGAAAAAAAAGTTTGGGCAAAATTTTCTTCAAAATCAAGCGATAATCAATGCTATTATTATGGCTTTAAATCCAAAGACCCAAGATAAAATTATTGAAATCGGACCAGGCCTTGGGGCATTAACAACGCCCATATTAAGCCTTATTGATAACTTAACTGTCATAGAAATTGATAAAGATTTACAAGAATATCTAACTACTGAATTTAAATACGCAAATAAACTTAATCTTATAAAACAAGATGTGCTTCAAGTTGATTTCTGTCAATTAGGTAATAATTTAAGATTAATCGGAAATCTTCCGTATAATATTTCAACACCTCTTTTAATTAAACTAATTCAGTTTAAACCATGGATTTCAGACATGATTTTTATGCTCCAAAAAGAAGTGGTAGACAGAATTATTGCCAACCCTAATTGCAAACAATACGGAAGACTAACTATAATGTTGCAAACCTATTTTAATGTTGAACACATTTTAGACGTACCCAGTCATGCTTTTAACCCAGAGCCAAAAGTTGAATCCGCCGTAATCAAATTAACCCCGATAAATAATAATAATTTACCAATAAAAGAGTTTAAAAGTTTCGAAAAACTTATTACCCAAGCATTTGCAATGCGCAGAAAAACTATAGCTAACAATCTTAAATCCATTATTACGGCATCAGAGCTCTTACAAATTGGTATCGAGCCTAGTCGACGTCCTGAGCAAATTTCTATCAATGAATATGCTGAGATAGAGAAATTTCTTTCCAAGTAGTGTATACTACATCCTATTAAGCTTTAAATGGAGAACCAATTGTTCAGTAAGGATAAAAACTCGCTTAACCCAACGTCAGTCAAGCCAATTAATGAGCTTATCGGAGCTGAGACTCCAGAAAACGTAACTAATAATAAAAAACATAAAGAGTTACTTGAAAAGATTAAAGAGTCTATGTTTTTGGATAATGATTCTTTCAAAAATATGGCGATGCCACTTGTTGCAAAAGTTTTTAAATATTGTCAAAAACTCCCAGAGCCTGCAATTTACTATTCTCATCTTGGTGGACTTTTTGATTTAGTATTAAATCGTACTGAAGCTGCGATGCAACTCATGCGCCAAATAGTAATACTTGATGAACATAAAAATCCATCTGAAGAACAGCGTCTATGGCAACATGCATTATTCTCAGCCTCTATGCTTCAAGGACTTGGAAAGCTATATACTGATTATCAAGTTGAAATCTATGATAAATATGGCTACTTTATCAAACGTTGGCAACCTCTTTTAGAAAGCATTGTAACTGTTGGCAAATATTATAATTATGAAATTCTAGGCGGAGATGATATAGATCTTCGCAATAACATTGCCCCAATTATAGCAAGACGCATAATCCCTAAAGCCGCATTTGAAAGAGTAATGTCAGATAAAAAAATATTTGCA
>CAZADN010000024.1:0-16378 GCA_964483895.1 uncultured Legionellaceae bacterium | reverse complement strand
TTCTTTAAAATAATTACAATAATAATTAAAACTAACGCTAAACCAAACCATTGCAAAGCATAGGCATAATGGCGCGCTGGCTGCATTGATACTACAGGCCACTCTTGCAAGAATGGGTTTACTGAATTTGCATTTTCCCGAATAATAAACGGATATACCGATTTATGCAAAAGTTTACTAATTAAATCTGTGTCTTGGGCTTCAATTATCACTAAATTATTATTAATTTTTTCTAAAGGTTCGCCAAGTATAAAACCTTTACTAGATGGATAATATGCCATGCCGGTTATATCTGCATCCCGAGATTTAGATTCTGCTTTCAAAGTTCTATCCAATAACATGGATTCAGCGGACAAACCACGATACGTAGACGTGGTTGCTGCAATCCATCCTCTATCAACTAACACTATTAACCCATTTTCTAACAATAACGCTTGAATAACATCATAACCAAACTTATGGTTACGATATTGATTGTCTAAAAGAAATATTTTTGCCAGAAAATGTCCATTAACCTTAATTTTTTGATATTGGCCTGGAAGATTATCATGAACACCCCACGAAATAGCTGGAAGTTTTTTTTGAGCATCAAAGGTTACAAGCATTGCTTTTTTTTCCTGTCCACGCTCTATTTGCCAAAAACCTAAGCGCAGCAATAAAATTATGCTAAGTATTGCCAAAACAAACATTACATGTAAAAAGGTGAAAGTTCTGGCAAAACGCGGTAAACTAATCTTCATAAAATTATCTATAATTAATATGCGCCAGAGTATATCAAATGTTAGCCAAAATTATTATTTTTTTTGTAATGTTCTTAATTTTAGTTGCTTTAGGAAGTGGTCTTATAGGACTGGTTAAAGCGAAAGAGAATTCTAAACGTACTGTAAAATCACTAACTATCAGAGTTATTTTATCGGTTAGCTTATTTATTTTTTTATTCGTAGCATTTAAATTTCAATGGATAGCTCCGCATAATTTATAAGAGATTAACATTATGAACACAATATTTAAAAAGGTTTTACCTATTCTAATAATATGTATTTCGACCAATGTATCAGCAGATACTATTGCCAATTATATGAATATAGTAAACAATTTACCGCAAATGGAAATGAAAGCTGACTCCGACTCGCAAGCCTGGGCAAGATCTGCGCGAAATATCTTAATGTTAACAAGTGAAACCGTGGCTGAAAGTCTTATATTAGCTAATCAAGAAGCGGATAAAAAAGGCGCGTCTCTTTTTTGCTTACCAGCAGGAGAAAAACTTAGTAACAGCGCATTCAACGAATTAATTAAAAATACTTATCTTGGTATTTCAAGCACTCTTCAAGATAAAAATCAGATGACTGTATCGCAAGTGGCTTTATTGGGTATGCAAAAGAAATATCCGTGTAATAAAATAAAAACCTAGTTACCGTAGGTTGGGCTGCAAAGCCCAACAATTGATCTTAATTCTTTAACCAATATATCTTTAAACGCTGGGCTTTGCAGCCCAGCCTACGTTTGTTAATATCTATAATGTTCTGGCTTATAGGGGCCTTCTACTGCAACGCCTATATATTTAGCCTGTTCATCTGTTAAGCGCGTTAACTTCGCGCCTATTCTTTCTAGGTGTAATCTCGCAACTTTTTCGTCTAATGCTTTCGGTAAAACATAAACTTTATTTTCATATTTTCCGGAGTTATTATACAATTCTATTTGCGCTAATACCTGATTTGTGAAAGATGCGGACATTACAAAGCTTGGGTGACCAGTTGCACAACCTAAATTAACTAATCTACCTTCAGCTAATAAGATAATCCTTCTACCATCTGGAAAAATAACATGATCAACTTGTGGTTTAATATTTTCCCATTGGTACTTACGTAAACTTGCAACATCTATTTCTGAATCAAAATGTCCAATGTTACACAAAATCGCTTGATTTTTCATACGTAACATATGCGCATGATTAACAACATGATGGTTTCCAGTCGCTGTAACAATAATATCTGCCATTTCGGCAACATCATCAACCGTTACAACTCTATAACCTTCCATTGCCGCTTGTAATGCACAAATTGGATCTATTTCTGCAATAAATACGGTAGCACCTTGGCCACGTAATGCTTGCGCACAACCTTTACCAACATCACCAAAGCCAATTATCAATGCAATTTTACCTGCAATCATAACATCTGTTGCACGTTTAATACCGTCTAATAAAGACTCACGACAACCATATAAGTTATCAAACTTAGATTTGGTAACAGAATCATTCACATTAATAGCTGGAGTTTTAAGTTTGCCAAGTTTTGCCATTTCATATAAACGCGCAACACCGGTCGTAGTTTCTTCAGAAACACCTTTAATTTCAGCTAATAAGTGTGGATATTTATCATGCACTAGTTGGGTTAAATCACCACCATCATCTAATAACATATTTGGCACCCAGCCATCTGGACCTTGAATGCTTTTCTCAACACACCACCAATATTCTTCTTCAGTTTCACCTTTCCAAGCAAATACTGGAATACCAGTTTCGGCTATCGCAGCGGCTGCGTGATCTTGTGTTGAAAAGATATTACAAGATGACCAGCGAACTTCAGCACCTAAATATACTAACGTTTCAATAAGCACTGCTGTTTGAATCGTCATATGCAAACAACCTACAATACGCGCACCTTTAAGAGGTTTTTGGGAACCTAATTCCGCACGTAATGCCATAAGACCTGGCATTTCAGTTTCAGCAATACTAATTTCTTTACGCCCCCAAGAGGCTAAAGAAATATCCGCAACTTTATAATCATTTTTCACAGAAATATCCTTAACGCCTAGCATACGTTTTCCTTGTTATAAGATACTGAAACGGCTTTTTTTAATGCTTCAACCTTATCAAGTCTTTCCCAAGGGAAACCATCACGGCCAAAGTGCCCATAAGAGGCTGTTTTGCGATAAATAGGACGCAATAATTGATGATGGTTAATTATGCCTTGAGGAGTTAAATCGAAATGTTCTCTAATTAAATCAACAATAGCCTCATCACTCAACTTTCCAGTTCCAAATGTTTCAACACAAATAGAAGTTGGCTCATGCATACCTATCGCATAAGATACTTGAATTTCACATTTATCAGCAATGCCAGCAGCTACAATATTTTTAGCAACATGACGTACTGCATAAGCTGCTGATCTATCTACTTTAGAAGGATCTTTTCCTGAGAAACAACCACCACCATGTCTTGCCATACCGCCGTACGTATCAACAATAATTTTACGCCCGGTTAGTCCACAATCCCCAAGTGGTCCACCAATCACAAATCTACCTGTTGGATTAATTAAAAATCTTGTGTTTTTGGTTAACCATTCAGCAGGAATAACTGGTTTAATTATTTGTTCAATTACTTCATGAGTGATTTCTTTTTGTGAAGCTTCTGCAGCGTGTTGCGTAGAAAATACGATTGTGTCTATTGCTAGCGGTCTGCCATTATCATATTGCATAGTAATTTGACACTTGCCATCTGGACGTAACCAAGGAATCGTACCATTTTTTCTAAGCTCAGCATGCTTTTCCATTAATCTATGAGAATAAGCAATTGGAGCTGGCATATATACATCTGTTTCTTTTGTTGCATAACCAAACATCATGCCTTGATCACCGGCACCAAGAACTTTGGTTTCTTCATTATCAACGCCCTGCGCAATATCTACTGATTGCTTACCGATGGCTTGTAATACAGCACATGATTCCCAATCAAATCCCATAGCAGAACTATTATAACCAATATCTTTGATAACTTTACGTGTAATGTCTTCAACATCCACCCAAGCTTTAGTTGTAATTTCACCACCAACTAAAACCATACCAGTTTTAACAAAAGTTTCACATGCAACTCTTGCTTTTGGATCTTGGCTTAATATTCCATCTAAAATGGCATCAGAAATTTGATCGGCGATTTTATCAGGATGACCTTCAGTCACCGACTCTGAAGTAAAAACGTTATATTTATTCACTGTACTTATACTCCATCATAAGATTAATAAATTTGTTAAATATTATCTCCACATCATGCGGACCAGGACTAGCCTCAGGGTGCCCCTGGAAACCCACTAGTGGAATCTCTGTGTGCATGATACCTTGTAAACTACCATCGAACAAGGATCTATGCGTAACTCGCATATTATTAGGCAAACTTTGCTCATCAATAGCAAAACCATGGTTTTGACTAGTAATATAAACTCGTTTTTCAGCATCCAAGCCAACAACTGGGTGATTAGCGCCATGATGACCGAATTTCATCTTATATGATTTAGCACCACATGCCAATCCCAAAATTTGAAATCCTAAACATATACCAAATAAGGGGATTTTTTGACGCATGAATTCTTGAGCGGCTGTAATTGCGTATGTACATGCTTTAGGATCGCCAGGCCCATTAGATAGAAGAATTCCATCTGGGTGCATATTTAAAACAGTATCCACAGAAGTAGTAGCTGGAACAATTGTTATATGACAGCCAAGATCATGTAAAATTCGAAGAATATTGTGTTTAACACCAAAATCATAAACCACAACATGATACTGCAAAGGATGACTATCACTAGAACACCAATCACCACGTCCTTCATGCCAACATTCGACTACTTGTCTAGATACCTCTTTTGCCAAGTCTTTACCATCTAAACCTGGAAACTCTTTAATTAACTTTAAGCATTTGTCTACAGCATTAATCTCTGTAGTAACACACGCACTAATCGCGCCTTGAGTACGCAATTTACGCGTCAATGCACGAGTATCAATACCAGAAATTCCAACAATATTATTTTTTTCTAAAAATCTTGGCAAAGAAAGAGAGGCTCGATAACTACTTGGGTGCAAAGCACAATCACGAACTACCATGCCTCGCGCCCAGACTTTAGAAGATTCTATATCTTCAGTATTACAACCTGTATTACCAACATGTGCGGTTGTAAATGTAATAATTTGTCCAGCATAAGATGGATCTGTTAATATCTCTTGATAACCAAGCATAGAAGTATTAAATACTAATTCACCAACACCAAAGCCATTAGCGCCAATTGCTCTACCTTTAAGTATTTCACCATCAGCTAAAACTAACATAGCTGGCTTAGCAAGAAGCATCTAATTCTCCGGTATCAATGCGTGAGGCTATTGTACCTCAAAACTTCATATCTTCAAAAAATTTCTTAACTCCATCAAACCACGACTTACTTTTAGGTGAGTGAGAATTTTTACTATTCGCTAATGATTCTTGAAATTTTTCTAAAAGTTCTCTTTGTTCTTTTTGTAAATCTACTGGGGTTTCAACTACAACTTTACACAATAAATCACCTTTCGCATGACTACGCACTGATTTTATGCCTTTGCCACGCATTCTAAATGACTTACCAGTTTGAGTCTCGGCAGGTATTTTTAAAGTAACGCGACCTTCAAGTGTAGGTACTTCAATTGAACCACCTAACGCCGCTACTACAAAACTTACAGGTACTTCGCATAACAAATCGCTATCTTGACGCGTAAAAATAGCATGTGGTTTTAAAGAAACCTGGACAAACAAATCACCAGCAGGACCGCCAAAAGCTCCAGCCTCACCTTCGCCACTTAATCTTACTCTATCCCCATTATCAACACCTGGTGGAATTTTAACTGTAAGCTTTTTGTTCTCTCGCACTCGCCCATCACCACGGCACGCAGTACATGGGTCGCTAATTTGACTACCAACCCCACTACAACTTGGACATGTTTGTTGTATAGAGAAAAATCCTTGTTGAATTCTAACTTGGCCAACACCGTTACAAGTTTCGCAATTTACTGGTTTGCTGCCTTTTTTAGCACCACTGCCATCACATTTATCACACGCAACATGCCTTGGCACAGAAATTTCAACTTGCTTACCAAGTGCAGCTTCTTCTAGAGTTAATTGTAAATTATATTGTAAATCAGAGCCGCGTTGTGCGCGCGTTCTTGTTTGGCCATGACCACCTTGCGAAAATATATTTTCAAAAATGTCTCCAAAGACATCTCCAAAACCACCAAATCCGCCAAAACCACCTTGACCTCCACCAAAAGCACCATCAACACCAGCGTGACCAAATTGATCATATGCGGCACGTTTATCTTTATCGGACAAAATAGCATAAGCTTTCTGAACTTCTTTAAATTTTTCTTCAGATTCGCTATCACCATCATTTCTATCTGGATGATATTTCATTGCAAGCTTGCGATAAGCTTTCTTTATTTCATCATCGCCAGCACCACGGTGCAAACCTAAAACTTCATAATAATCTCTTTGCTGCATCAAATACTCACAATTATAATTAAATCTAGGAGAAAATTAAAAAAATGTAGCCCGGATGAGGCAAGGCGTAATTTGGGGAACTCGTTTTTGAACTCCCCGGATTACGCCTTGCTTCATCCGGGCTACATCTACAATTTATTTCTTATCGTCTTCAACTTCTTCAAATTCAGCGTCGACAACACCAGCATCATCCTTAGAAGCTTGTGCTTCCTCAGCACCTTGCGCAGAAGATTGCTTCTCTTGTTCAGCTTTTTTAGCATAAACTTTTTCAGCCATTTTTGAAGATGCAGTAGTTAATACAGATAACTTAGCTTCAATTTCAGCCTTATCACTACCTTTCAACGCCTCTTTAAGCTCAGTAATAGCTGTTTCAATAGCAGACTTTTCAGACTCATCAACTTCATCGCCTAAATCTTTTAATGATTTTTCAGAGCTATGAATTAAACTATCAGCTTGGTTACGAATATCGACTAATTCTTTAAACTTCTTGTCTTCATCCGCATGTGCTTGAGCATCTTTAATCATGCCTTCAACTTCTTCATCACTCAAACCACTAGATGCTTTAATAACTATAGATTGTGCTTTACCAGTTGCTTTATCTTTAGCAGATACATTTAATATACCGTTCGCATCAATATCAAAAGTTACTTCAATTTGTGGAACTCCACGTGGTGCTGGTGGAATATCAGATAAATCAAAGCGACCCAAAGATTTATTGGCAGAAGCTTGCTCACGCTCACCTTGTAATACATGTACAGTTACCGCAGTTTGACTATCGTCAGCAGTTGAGAAGACTTGATGTGCCTTAGTTGGGATAGTAGTATTTTTTTCGATAAGTTTAGTCATCACACCGCCCAAAGTCTCAATACCAAGAGATAAAGGAGTAACGTCTAATAATAAAATATCTTTTACATCGCCAGACAATACCGCAGCTTGAATTGCCGCACCAATTGCAACAGCTTCATCAGGATTAACATCTTTTCTTGGTTCTTTTCCAAAAAATTCTGCAACTTTTTGTTGAACAAGTGGCATACGAGTCTGACCACCAACCATGATGACTTCATCAACTTTAGCAACAGTTAACCCAGCATCTTTTAAAGCTGTTTTTAAAGGAGGAATAGTTCTTTCAACTAATTTCTCAACTAAAGACTCAAGTTTTGCACGAGTTAATTTAATGTTTAAGTGTTTTGGTCCAGTGTTATCAGCTGTAATATAAGGTAAATTCACATCTGTTTGTTGTGAAGAGGATAACTCTATTTTAGCTTTTTCAGCAGCCTCTTTAAGACGCTGTAACGCTAATGGATCGCTATGCAAATCAATGCCTGAGTCTTTTTTGAATTCAGAAACTAAATACTCAATCAACGCTAAGTCAAAATCTTCACCACCAAGGAATGTATCACCATTAGTTGCTAAAACTTCAAACTGATGTTCACCATCAACTTCCGCGATTTCAATAATTGAAATATCAAAAGTACCGCCCCCTAAGTCATATACGGCAACAACTGAATCACCGCGTTTTTTATCCATACCATATGCAAGAGCTGCAGCTGTTGGTTCATTAATAATACGCTTAACATCAAGGCCTGCAATCTTACCAGCATCTTTAGTAGCTTGGCGCTGTGAATCATTGAAGTATGCAGGAACAGTAATAACAGCTTCTTTTACTTCCACACCCAAATAATCTTCTGCAGTCTTTTTCATTTTACGTAAAACTTCAGCTGAAATTTGTGGTGGAGCTTTTTTATCTTTTTTAATTTGCACCCAAGCATCACCATTATCAGCTTTAACTATCTTATATGGGACCATTTTAATATCTTTCTTAACGATCTCATCTTCAAACTTACGACCTATTAAACGCTTAATCGCATACAAAGTGTTGTCAGGATTAGTAACTGCTTGACGCTTAGCAGCCTGCCCTACTAATACTTCATCATCATTAGTAAATGCTACGATAGAAGGAGTAGTACGTTGTCCTTCATTATTTTCTATAACTCGCGGTTTACCGCCTTCCATTACTGCCACACATGAGTTTGTGGTTCCTAGGTCGATTCCGATAATAGCTGCCATTTTTACTAATCTCCAAAATTTAATATGTTCATAAAAGTTTATATGGGGGGTATTTTTAAAATTTCAAGCCTTAAACTAAGTTATTTAGCAACAACCACCCTTGCTGCACGAATAACTCTATCATTTAATTTGTATCCTTTTTGAAATACAACAATCACAGTATTTGGTTTCGCATCTGCAACTTGTTGCATAGACATTGCTTCATGTAATTCAGGATTAAACATCTCACCTAAAGGATTAATTTGTTCAACCCCATTTTTCGCAAGCACATCCAAAAAAAGCTTAAGAGTTAAATCCAATCCTTCATACATATTTGGATTATTTTCTTTATCAACTAATTGAAAGGCTTGCTCAAGACTATCAACAACTGGAAGTAATCCATTCACAAACTTTTCAACTCCAAACTTGTGTGCGCTCGCAATATCCTTTTCTGCTCGACGTCTAACATTTTCAAGCTCTGCCATAGCACGAGTTGCTTTTTCCCAATTTTCATGCATTTTCTTTTCAGTCAAAGTAAGCTGTTCTTCAAGATCTGCATAATTAGGATGAGATAGTCCTAAAACCTCTTCATCGTCCTCTTCTTCTAATAGATCATCGATCGCTTCATCGTCATTAAATTCATTTTTTTCCATATTTTCTTCTTTAAATTTTTTCCAATCTCTTTTTTCTTTTTTACTCACTTAACTATCTCCAAGAAAAACTAGGCAAATAATGCCTATAAATTATACATTAAATTGCTTTTAACTTATTAAAATACGCTGCTATAGACATAAATGGGGACTATTTTAAAAAAATCAAGACAAAATATCGATATAATATTTGCATCGTAATTAGAAAATGATAGAATGGGACTCCAGTTAATTAGGAATACAACAATGTCAGAAAAAATTCGTGGTACAGTAAAGTGGTTTAATGAAAGCAAAGGCTTTGGATTTATTGAAAGTGAAGGCAAAGATTACTTTGTTCATTTTAGCGCTATTTTAGGAAGTGGTTTCAAAACTTTAGCTGAAGGTTCAGCTGTTATGTTTAAACCAAGCCAAGGCCAAAAAGGCCCACAAGCTGAAGAAGTTGAAGTGGTTTAATACTTATCTTCTTTTTCAACTGTTAACAGAACTGCAGCTAATTAGAATAAAGAAATATAAAATGTTATTTTAATGTCTTTTTTAATGAGCTGCTTTTCTGTTAAGCCAATTCTCCTATGATTTTTTATAATCAAGAAATCTTTTGTAAAAACTTGATATTCATGCTTAAAAGCAAATCATTACTACTAACAAGATATTTTATTAGCATTTTAATACTGTTCTTCATTTAAATTTCAACTACCATCACTCAACTTGTTTATCATACAACACAATCTATAATTGAAATATATAACTATCCTTTGGGATTGAACAATCATGTTTGATTACATTATTGTTGGAAATGGAATCTTAGCCTTATCTACCGCATTTAGACTTTCTACAGGCTCTCCTGAATCGAAAATTTGTATTATTGGCAGAACAGACCGTGAAGGTTGTGCAACAGCTGCTGCTGGAGCTATGTTAAGCTCTTTTGGAGAACTAACTCATGATTCAACATCCAGTAAAGAAGGTATGTTACACTTCGATATCAGTTATAAAGCGATGAAATTATGGCCTGATTTTATTAATCAACTCAATTCGTTTCTCAATCCTAATGAACAATTACACATCAGTGAAAACGGCACCTACATGGTAATAAACGCCAAAGGAACCATGGAAGGCGATGACCTAAATTATAAAACCATTCTACAAATGCTCAAAACCTATAATGAACCTCATTCCGAAGTAGATGGAGGCGACATACCAGGACTGTTTCCAGATATTTCTGCTCGCCCTTTTAAAGGTCTTTATATGCCTAATGAGCGATATATCAATCCCAATCTTGTTTTATTATCTTTAGAAAAAATTTTACATTTAAACAGTAAAATCAGCTTTTTAAATGACTCCGTTCAAACTGTATTAATAAACAACGATAGTCAAGTTATGGGTGTAATAGTTGAGTCTGGAGAAAAGTACTACGCCAATCAAGTCATAATTTCAGCCGGCGTAGGAACTCAAAAAATAATAAACTCCATACCTTCTATAAAAAATAGAATTCCCCGAATTTTATCTGGAAACGGAACTGCTTTTCTAATCGATCAAAAGAGATTATCAGAACCAAAAATTCGGAGTGTTATTAGAACACCAAATCGTGCGGGAGCATGTGGACTGCATTGTGTTCCACGAGACAACGATTTAGATAAGATTTACGTTGGTGCAGGAAATGTACCAGAATGGGACTATGAGCCGAGCGGCTCATTTTACAGTGCGCGATGGATTTTAAATGGAGTGGTATCACAATTTAATCAAAATCTTGCAAGAACTAAAATTACACACATAATATCTGGTGCACGACCTTTTTCAATAGACGAATTTCCCATTTTAGGACAAAGCAGTAGTATTCGAGGCCTTTGGTTTCTATCAGGTACATCACGTGATGGATTTCACTGCTCGCCGCTTATTAGTCTCTATGCGGCCAATCAAATATTGGCACCAAAATATATGATAGAATTAAATCAAGAAGCCTCTCATGTTTTTAATGTTTACGCGCCAGAAAGACCATTAATACAAAATCGCTCACAAGAACAAACCATCCATGAAGCTCAAGTTCTATTTTATTGCCTTTTTCATGAATCCGGGAGTAGCACACAATTAAAATTCCCTCTAACTGATTGGGTAGAAAAGGACGTTAGAAACATTTATGATCAACTGGAGACAAACTATACGCTATCTCCGATGATATTACTGCCATTGATTACCAGACTATTGTCAATTGACACTGTAAAAAGTTACCTTGCCGATACACACAAAGCCTGGGAATTAAAATAAGGAGAGTTTCCTAAACATTCTAATCTAGCTCTTTTACCACCCGCACCGTTCCCAATCTATTTACTATCAAGCTTATATACACTTTATCTTTATAAAATATATTAAATTTACCATTAGCTGCATTATGTTTAATATCAGGGGTAAATAATAGCTCGTTTGTATTAAAACCATGCCAGGATATATTATTATGTGACCAATTCCAGATTTTTATAAGCTCCGCTTTATTTTCTAAAGATTTAAATACTGGCTTTGCGACATATAACACCAATCCTTCAGAGCAATCATCATTTTCTTTGCATTTTAAAACCAAATTTTGACCCTTAATAATTGCAAAAAACTTAGCAAAACGCACTGCCGAGATTATTTCTCTGGAAATGGAATCTAATACACGATATTTATATTTAACTTCAAATGTACTAAATTCCATGATAAATATACTTATTATTGCCAAACAAATAAGTACTTCAAATAAACTAAATCCTTTTTTTAACAAATTAACGCTCCAATTTATTCCTGTTTCTAAAACTTACACTTCATCAAATGCATTTTTGTTATGCGCGAATAAGGCTAGAAATTATAATGAAAATTATTGCGGTAAAACACATAATTTAAGAAAATGTATCGCTGTTAGTTATACATCGAGCCAATAATATCATCTATACTTAAAATATAAGGGCTGCACGCTCATTATTTATTTTATTCTTCGGATTATAGAGAGATATAATGAAGAAAAAAGATGATACAAATGATAGTAACTTTATCTTGAGAATACTATTTAAGCTTATAGAAATAGCTATAATGATTTTAGTTCGAAATTACTATAGAAACTTGTCAATATCTGCTTCGCAAATAAGCCAAAACTCTGTAACATCTAACTCTAATAACAATCAGAGTGTTAATAGTTCGCAACCAAGATCCGCATCACAGGCTTCCGTAAATTATTCATCAATATCATCAACACCTAGACTTGATATTCCAATGCCAAATGAAATTGCTAGTAAACCTGTTAGTGAAAGAAATGTCAATTGCCCTATTACTGGTGACAGAATTGAGGATCCTGTTTATATTGTTGGCGATCCAAGTGGAACAAGATTTGAAAGGAGTGCGTTAACTGAATGGCTGTCAAGAAAGCCATCTAATCCAATAACTCGCGCGTATTGTACAGAATCTTATATAAGAAGTGACCCAGAGTTAAAGCAATACATGTCAAACCATCCAGATTCTAATAATATCGAACAACCAAGCTCAAGTAATGTGCCTCCAAAATCTGCCCCACATGAAATTAGCAATACTCATAAAACCACAGGATCAGAGCTAAGGCCTTTATTACATGAAGCCCAAAATAAGGAAAAACAGGCATCACAACTACAAATACAATCGCAAAGTGCGCAAAATTACGCAGATGAAGCGGCAGCGCAAGCTCAAGCTAATCAAGAAGCCGCAACTCAAGCCAAATTAACCTATGAAAAAGCATCACAAAATGCATCTTCTGAAAATATTCCAGAAGCTAAATTAGCGCATTTAAAAATAAACGTTGAAAAAAGTGCAAAACTTGCTGAACAATCAGCAAAAAGAGCAGAACAATTAAATGACAATGCAAAACAAGTTCGCTCACAGTGCGAAGCAGCTAATCGCGAGGCGATTCTGGCACGCTCTAATTACACAACAGCAAAAGATAACTACAACCAAATCCAAGCATCACAAGATTCAGCAAAATCTCAAAATTCTGAAAATCACCTAAATAATCAACAAACAAACGCCAAATCATCTACCGAAAAAACAGAAAACATCTTACAAGACCGTGCTCAAAACACAAAAAATAGCCAAGAGTTAAAACCGCTATTGCGTGAAGCTCATCAAAAAGCAGAAAGTGCTAATCAAACGCAAATAGAGGCAGAAAACTTACAAAATAGTGCTAATTCTGCAGCCGCGCAAGCGCAGGAAAATCAGGCGGCGGCAGATAAAGCCAATACACTTTATCAAGATGCACTACGTAACTCAGAAAATAATAGCGCTTCAGAAAAAAAACTAGCATATTTAAAAAAGAGCGCTGAAAAAAGTGCAAATCTCGCCAAACAATCAAAAACCAGAGCCGATGCTTTACAACAACAAGCTGGTCAAGCATATATTAAGGCTAAAGACTCCTCAAAGGAAGCAGCAACTGCAAAATATAACTATCAAAAAGCAAAAAATAACGACGCTCAAACACATTCACCAAGGCTATATTCCGTAGATTCAACTAAACAAGATCCTAGAAGCCATTCTTCTTCTGCAGATAATAATCAAAGCGCAAACCCATCACCACATAGCGAAAGCTCTGAAACTAGCGCTTCTGCAACAGCCATATCAAGAGATAATGCCTCTGAAATGCAAAGTGCAAAGGATATCTCTTCGGAAAAACTCCCTACACCATTATCAACCTCTGGACCATCGTTAATTAAAAAATAAATTTCTTATTGAGAAATACTGCGCATATAAAATATTTTTCCAAACTTATTAATGTGTTTTAAAAGATCTTGATTGTCAATATCTGTATAAATTGATAAATCCATTAAGTATGGTAGGAGTAAATCATCCAATAATTTTAATAGAATGGTACCTATTATATAAACATCATTATCTTGACAAAAATAATAAATCCAAGTTTAATCATGGGCTTCCGGTGATAACTAAAGGGACATTATGATTGGGGATAAAAAAAGACAAGTGGTATTAGCTGGCGCAATTGGTAATGCTTTAGAATGGTATGACTTTACTATTTATGCATTCTTTGTTCCGCTGATTGCGACACAGTTTTTCCCAAGTCATGACCCTTTTATCTCATTATTAGCAACATTTGCGGTATTCGCTATTGGATTTCTAGCTCGTCCATTAGGTGCTATTTTGTATGGCTATATTGGCGATCATATTGGACGTAAAAAAGCCCTTATTACTTCAATGATAATGATATCTTGCCCAACTTTATTTATCGGCATATTGCCTAATTATGAACAAATTGGTATCTTCGCCCCTATAGGCCTTGTAATACTCAGAATAATTCAAGGCTTGGCGGTTAGCGGCGAACTTACAACCGCAACCGTCTTCTTAATTGAGCATGCAGATTATAATAAACGCGGAGTTGCTGGTAGTTTAGCAATGGCAGGAGCTTATTTAGGCATGGTTATTAGCTCTATCTTTGCAACGGTTACGAGCAGTATATTAACTAATAACCAACTGGATGCATGGGGTTGGCGCATACCTTTTATTTTCGGTGGCTTATTAGGAATAATGGGGCTAATTTTACGATTGAAATCGACTGACCCACATATGTATTTAGAAGAACAAAAAACAAACTATAAAACATCACACGCAGCATCTATAGTAAAACATATTAATAGCCTTAATTATCAAAAACTAATAATTGGCATTTTACTAACTTGTATCATGGCTATATCTAATTACTTCCTTATTGCCTACTTTAATACCTTTTTAACCCAAACAATGAAGATGCCGTTAAAACCAGTCATGTTTATCAATACTATTGGGCTTTCCGTGCAATTATTCTCAACTATCCTCATGGGAAAATTATCTGACTATGTGGGGCGCAAAAAAGTACTTGGCTTCGGAATTCTGAGCATAATCGTATTATCCTATCCAGTATTTTGGTTATTCATGCAACATAACATCTACTTAGCACTTTTAGGTGAAGTGATGTTTGCAATAGCAGCAGGCGCTATTTCCGGTTTAATTCCAACGACATTAGCGGAGATGTTTGATACTTATCACCGCAATATGGGAATATCTGTTAGCTATAATATATCATTAGCCTTATTTGGAGGAACAGCCCCGCTGGTCGCAATTAGCTTAATTGCCACAACACATAATTTATTTGCTCCAGCTGAATATTTAATTATCTGCTCCTGTATTGCATTTATAGCATTATTAACAATTAAAGAAAGTTACAAAAAAACTTTATATGGCTCTGAACAGAGTTCCCAGATAGACATAGGTATGAAATCCGAGCTAAACTCTTAATCTGTGATAAAAAGGAGACTGGAAGTGTATAAATATTTTTTAGGAACTTTATTATTCATTTTAAGTTATTCAGCTGTAGCAACAGATTTTAGTGGGACTTATCAATGTAATTTAACTGATAATAGTGATGGCCCTTTTCAAGCCATATTAGTATTAAAACAAGATCCAAATGTGAGTTTTCCTAAAACAGGTTATGGAAGTTATATAATTAATTTTAAAGTAAAAGGCATACCATATGAATACACGGGTATCGCGGCTGCAAGAGGCAATGATTTAGCCATCTATTTTGAAAGCACTGGGGAAGATAAAAATCCTGATGACCGTGGGGTTGGCATTGCTTCTATTCTCGTTGATAAAGACAAAGCAGGTAACGATATTATCAGTGTCCATAAATTTTATTATGAAAAATCCTATAAAGGCAAAAGCAATTATGGATTTGAGCATTGCATCAAGAATTAGGAGTAAAACTATTTCCGTAAGAAGCGCAGCAACAATCCTGTAATCAGCTGCTCTTCTTATAGGATACAGAACTTCGTCTCTATTTTTTATATAGAATAACATTAAAAAACATCAACAGACCATAGAAACGAAATCAAATAATCATTCCATTTACTTGACTGTCCCAAAGCTTTTTAAAATATCCGTTTTCATTATTAATCAAAATATCAAACGCTCCATCTTCAATAATTTTGCCATCTTTAATAATAACTATTCTATCCATATGTTTGATAGTAGATAATCGATGCGCTATCGCAATAACAGTGGCTTTGCTTTCATCAAGAATTAAATTTATAGATTTTTGAATTTCTTGCTCAGTAATACTATCTAAATTTGAAGTGGCTTCATCAAATATTATTATTGGATTATTTTTCAAAATTGCTCTTGCAATCGCAATGCGTTGTCGCTGCCCACCAGATAATTTAACTCCGCGCTCACCAACTAACGTATCGTATTTATCAGGTAAAGACTCAATAAAATCATGTATATTAGCAACCTTTGCCGCATACTTAATTTCATCAGGTGAAGCATTATCTTTTGCATAACCAATATTTTCGCCAATGCTTATATGAAATAACATAATATCTTGTGGAATTATTGATATTTGACTACG
>CAZADN010000023.1:0-16548 GCA_964483895.1 uncultured Legionellaceae bacterium | reverse complement strand
ACTATCAATCCTTACAACTATAATACCAAGCATGATACCAACTAGAAGATAACAAACTTGTCGGACCAAAAAATGAAACGGATGGTGGAAATATTTAGTTGAAATCATAACTGAACTAGAGGCTACCATCATTAAGCCAATGATGAGTAAACCAACTACTGCAACCATTAACCATCTGTCATACAGTGCTATAAATTGTTGGCTATTATGCTTAGATTTCTTATTAGTCACAAATTCTCCACTGCTTCCGTAAATACTTCACCACGATGGTTATAATCTCGAAACATATCTAAGCTCGCGCAAGCTGGCGATAATAAAACCATGTCTCCATTATTAGCCATAGACTTTGCTAATAATATTGCTTCTTGTAACTTTTCAGCTGAAACAACATTGACTATATCTTCCAAAGCATTTTTTATTAGCTTAGCATCTTGCCCTATAACAATTACAGAGAGCACAAATTTTGCCACCGTGTCTCTAAGTTCTGTAAAATCTGCTCCTTTACCTTGGCCGCCAGCAATTAAAACTATTTTACCTTTTATTGAGCTTCCCAAACCATTCAATGCAGCAATTGTTGCGCCAATATTCGTGCCTTTAGAATCATCTATCCAATCAACACCATTTATATTTCTAATAAATTCACAGCGATGTGGTAAACTTCGAAATCCTTGTAATGCGGTTCTAATAGCTGTATGTGAAATACCAGCAACATGAGCTAAAGCACTGGCTGCTAGTATATTAAGCCAATTATGTTTGCCTTTAAGCCGTGAATTATTTATAGGCATTATATTTTCAGCGCCATGCGCTAAATATAATTCGGAATTTAATTCTCTAAGACCCCAATCTGTTTCTCGCAATGGCTCATCTAATCCGTAACTTATAAGCTTATCTGAACTAATATTTTGTATATTAAATGGCTTTGTATAATCATCTTCACGATTATAAACACAATATTCAGCATGCATATATACGCGTTGTTTAGCCGCGATATAATTGTCCAAATTACCGTGTCTATCTAAATGATCAGGAGATATATTTAAGATTGTTGCGGCTAATGGTCGTAAGGTATTAGTTAAGTCTAATTGAAAACTCGAAAGCTCTAAAACCCAAAGTCCATGTTGCTGACCATCATCTATCATATCTAAAACTGGAGTGCCAATATTACCAGCAACACCTGCATTTATTCCAAATTTTTGCGCCATCTCGCCAACTAAAGATGTGACTGTAGACTTACCATTTGTTCCAGTAATCGCAATAACTGGTGAATTAACTTTTTCGGCAAAACACTCGATATCTCCATAAACTGGGATTTTTTGAGATTTAAATTCATGAATAACTGGCAAATTACAATCAACTCCAGGACTTGTAATCACCGCAATTACTTTTTTATAAATTTCTTTTGGAAGACTTCCAAGATATACATCTACACCTGGAAAATCTTGTTGAAATTCTGTAAGACCATTAACAGTATCACGCGTATCAAAAACCGCGAAATTTATGCCTCTACGCAAAAGATAACGTGCAATTGAATGTCCTGTTTTACCTAAACCTATAACTAGATATAACCTTGCATTCATGGTCCATTTCTCCTAGAGCCATATTTTATCTTAATTTTAACGTCGCCAATCCACATAATACAAATAAAACTGTAATAATCCAAAATCTAACTATAACTTTAGGCTCAGACCACCCTTTTAACTCAAAATGATGGTGCAATGGCGCCATCTTAAACAACCGTTTGCCACCTGTTGCCTTAAAATACAATACTTGTAAAATCACAGAAACAGTTTCCATGACAAACAATCCACTCATAATTAACAATACTAGCTCTTGACGCACTAATATAGCAATAATACCTAAAGCAGCCCCTAATGATAAAGATCCAACATCACCCATAAAAATTTCCGCGGGATAACTATTATACCAAAGAAAACCAAGTCCAGCTCCAACTACGGCCGCACAAAAAATCGTAACTTCACCAATATTTGCAACAAATGGAATAGATAAGTAATGAGCATAAATAACATTACTTGCCGCATAAGCAAATACACCCAGCGCCCCAGAAATCATTGTAATAGGCACTATTGCCAACCCATCTAAACCATCGGTCAAATTAACGGCATTACTACTACCAACAATTACAAAGTAAGCAAATACTGGGAAGAATACTCCAATGTTTACAAACAGTGCTTTAAAAAAGGGAATAGTAACATGTGTACAAACTGGCAATGATTTACTGCAGTACAAAAAAATAATTGCTAAAATCGCAATCGCTGACTGCCAAAAAAACTTCCATCTACCTGGCAAGCCTTTGCTGTTTTTCAAAATTAATTTACGATAATCATCTATAAAGCCTATTGCCCCAAAACCGAGAGTTGTCAACAATACAACCCATAAAGATACTTGCTGTAAATCTCCCCATAATAAACAACTAATGGTAATAGACAACAAAATCAAGACGCCGCCCATCGTTGGAGTCCCGGCTTTAGATAAATGACTTTTCGGGCCATCATCACGAACCATTTGGCCAATTTGCAAATTACGCAACCACTTAATGGTGGTTGGTCCTAATAGCAAACCAACAAGCAGCGCAGTTATAGCAGCTAAAATTGAACGAAATGTTAAATATTGAAAAACACGAAATGCGTGAAAATGTGCTTGTAATTGTTGTGTTATCCAGTAAAGCATTAATGGTTATCCTCTAACATTTTAACTATTTTTTCCATTTGTGCGGCACGCGATCCTTTAACTAATACTGTGGATTTTGCATTTAAATAAGGTAACAAATCACTAATTAATAAGCTGCCATCTCTAAAATGTTTAGCAGGAAGACCAAATGCATCTGTTGTCATTTTACTGTGATTTCCCAAAGTTAACACTAGATCAATGCCTTTGTTTTTAGCACTTTTGCCTACTTCGCTATGATATTCTTCAGTATAATCACCAAGCTCACCCATATCACCCATAACTAAAACTTTAAAACCTTGTCTGGCAGATAAAACATCTATGGCTGCTAAAGTAGATTTGAGATTTGCATTATAACTATCATCTATTACCACAGAGTTATTTATCCCTTTTTTATAGGTCATTCTACCTGAAACGCCACGGAAATTTTCTAATCCTTGTTTAACATTATCTAATGAAATACCAACTGCAAGACAACAACTACCGGCTGCCAATGCATTACTAACATTATGAAGACCAGGTACAGCTAGTTTAATTCTCGCTTCGCCTTGTTTAGACACCATGATAAAGCTTGCTAACCCACTGTTATCAATAGCTATATCTTTCGCATATATATCAGAGTTTTTCAATCTTGAAAAACGTAAAGTTTTATTTGCATAAATTATATCGTCCCAAAAATGCGCGTATGCATCATCATCATTTATTACTGCAATGCCATTTGTACTTAAGCCTTGATAGATTTCGCCTTTCGCACGCGCAACTCCATCTATACTCCCAAATCCTTCAATATGCGCTGGGGATATATTATTAATAAGTGCCACATCTGGTTTAACTATGTCTACTACATAGGCAATTTCACCAGCATGGTTAGCGCCTAATTCAAATACAGCATAATTATGCTCTTTTTTTAACTTTAATGCGCAAAGTGGTACGCCGATATGATTGTTTAAATTGCCTTGAGTTGCAAATGCTGGTCTAGGAAGAATGCTAGCTATCATCTCTTTAACTGAAGTTTTACCGTTACTACCAGTCAAAGCTATAACCTTACAAGTCATGCCTGCTCGATAATTTTTCGCAATTTTTGCCAAAGCTTGTAAAGAATTTTCAACTATTATCTGCGGAATATGCACATCTGAATCTAATCGTTCAGATATTACAGCAGCAGCGCCTTTAATAACTGCAGATTTAATAAAATCATGACCATCGAAATTTTCGCCACGAATAGCGATAAATATATCACCAGGATTTATAGTACGGCTATCAATACTAAATCCAGTGACTTCAAAATTATTATTAATCGCACACGAAAAAAGTGCTGCTATGTTAGACAATCGCATATTTATCACCAAAAATTATAATGATTCCACTTCATCAATATCAATGTAACTACGATAACTATCCATACTAGCCGCAGAAAACGTCTTTTTCTTATCATCTAATAAATCAGCATCCAAGTCTTCGGCCAGAGATTTTGCTGTATCGTACATTAAACTAAATCTTTCGGAATCTATATTTTTGTTACCGGATAAATACATATATACACATAAACCACGCACACTATATGAGCCCATAGTCTGTAAATCAAATGTCCCAGTCTGAGTTGCGGCAGCCAAACTAAAAAGCACGGCACCTTGTCCATTGGCTTTCTGATATTTATGAAATATATTACCTTCACCAAAACGCAATCCTGCGGCAAGCAATGATTGTAATAACTCATATCCAACGAATTCTTGATGTTCTTTAGCAGATAAAAAGATCATTACCATTTTGCTAACATCAATATTGAAAGTTGATTTTTCACTTAACTCTTTTTGATTGATTTGAGTCTTATGAGGCTCTCTAGCAGAGACTTCATCCTTGCCGGCTGGACATAGTTTAAATCCAACATCACCCATATCATCATTAGACTCAATCTTACGCACGGCAATAATATCATCTGCCGCCTCAACATAACTAATTTCATCCACATTATCTGAGCTTTGAATCTCTTTTTTGCGTAATAGTATTAAACGTGTAATTGCAAAAACAACACCAAATAATAACACTATATTTAGGACTAAACTCCAGTTAGCTTTCATTATTCCTTTCCTCCCCACAAAAGAAATCCAACCAAACTCGCACAACTGAACTTCATCAGATTTAACTGTAGCAAAACTCAATGTAAATTGACAACAAACTTTTTTAAAACTTCTATATGTAACAAAAAATATTATCTTTTCCGCAAAAACTAACAGCTATTAAACCGTAGGTTGGGCTGCAAAGCCCAACGATTTCTGTATTCAAGCCAAATCACGTTGGGCTTTACAGCCCAACCTACGCGATTTTATTTACTTATACAGTATTCAAATTACACTAACATCCGTGTGCTTTCGCGGGAAAGATAAAACTCTAGAGTCTATACTCATCAATCCTTAAATAGCTGGTTTAAGAACATAACTCTTGATCTGCTTTGAAAATTGACTCAAAACATCTAAGCCTGATTCTTCAGCTTGCTTACACCATGCTTGCAATGCCTCAACTAATTCTTTTTGTGAAGTAGCTGTCTTTAACCAAATGTTTTGCAATGATTGACGATAGTTATAAGCTAATCTCAACTGCTCATAACGCTCTAGCAACGCTTGCAATTTTCCAGAAGACTTTGGACATAATAACGTTTTTTCACGGCGTAACAATATTTTAGCGCGCGATAGAAGCTTTTTATCCTGCTTAGTTGCATCACCATTTTTACGAGCTTGTTTAAGCATTGGCAATAAAACCTTTGAATAATAAGTTGCCATTATTTGAAAACGATTACCAACAACAGCTTTTACAGTATCTAAATCCACATGTAACTTATTTCTTTCTTGAACAAGTATAGGTGGAAGCTTCCTAACTTTTGCTAAACCTAAAAATGATAAAATACGAATATATAACCAACCTATATCAAATTCCCATTTTTTAATTGAAAATTTTGCTGAAGAAGCAAAAGTATGGTGATTATTATGTAACTCTTCACCACCAATCCAAAATCCCCAAGGAAATACATTTGTGGATGAATCAGGGAAGTCGAAATTGCGATATCCCCAATAATGGCCAATACCATTTACAACACCGGCAGCCCAGAATGGAATCCACATCATTTGAATTGCCCATATTGAAAGACCTGGAATTCCAAAAAGTATTAAATCTATAACCAAAGCAACTAAAACACCTTTCGACGAAAATCTCGAATATACATTTTTCTCAATCCAGTCATTAGGCGTGCCATGCGAATATTTTTCAATCATTGGTCTGTCTTTACGCGCATCGCGGTAAAGCTCTGAGCCTTGCCAAAATACTTTTTTAATACCAAATACTTGTGGACTATGCGGATCACCTTTAACATCTGAGCTAGCATGATGTTTACGGTGTATTGCAACCCATTCCCCAGTTACCATACCGGTCGTAATCCACAACCAAAAACGAAAAAAATGACTCACAATAGGATGTAAATCTAACGCTCGATGCGTTTGATTTCTATGTAAATAAATGGTTACAGACGCTATAGTAATCTGTGTCACGATAATCGTAGCTATCACATAACCCCAAAAAGAAAGATTCAAAACACCAAATATCATATTTTCAGCTCCGTTAAAAGGTATCATGATAACTATCTACATACCTTAGTTAGACTAAAATCAACTGGATCATATCATAAAATAGACATTTTTTCTGTATAATTTAAAATTATTTTTCAAATCGAATAAACCGAGGTTTATTGTATAATATTGACAATTTCTTTAAATAAATAAATCATAAGTAAATTTTCTCAACTTACAACTAAGATTAAAATGCGTGCAAGTAAAATAAGAACAATTTGGATTATCGTGTTATCAGGAATATTCACAGCCTATACTTGTGGAAAATCAACAATTAAAGCTCTTTTAGGAATTACTAGCAGAAAATGGTGTAACGAAGAGTTGCAACGCTGGTCTGATAGATTATTAAGACTTGTCAAAGTAAACTATAAAATTATAAACCCACATAAAACCAAACCCAAAGCTGGCAAAGCAACCATCATTATGTGTAATCATGCAAGTTTATATGATATCCCTTTAAGCTTAAAGGCGTTCCCTGACCAATCGGTACGAATGCTTTCAAAGAAAGAAATTGCCAAAATTCCAATTATGGGCAAAGGTATGATAGCTGCCGAATTTCCAACAATTGATAGAGATAACCGCAGACAAGCTATACAAGACTTAGAAAAAGTTAAAAAACTCCTTGAAGACGGTATTACAATGTGGATTGCACCTGAAGGAACTAGATCTAAAGACGGCAAACTGGGGCAATTTAAAAAAGGCGCTTTCATAACTGCAATTAGTACCAAAGCAACAATAATCCCAATAGGAATAAGCGGCGCAAACAATATTTTACCAGCACGCAGCAAAACTTTTAATCTTGAACAAACAACAGAAATTAGAATTGGCGCTGCAATTGACGCTAGCCAATATTCTCTTAAAAATAAGGATGAGCTACTTTTAATTGTACGTGAAGAAATGCAAAAACTTCTAGAACCTATTTCGTAATGCCTCGGCAACTACCTTTGGTACGAATTTAGAAACATCCCCTTTTAATAGAGCTATTTCACGTACCAAAGATGAAGAAATGTACATTAAATCCACTGCAGGAGTTAAGAAGACCGTCTCAATATCTTTAGAAAGATTACGATTCATACCAGCCAATTGAAACTCATATTCAAAATCAGAAACTGCGCGCAAACCCCTTAAAATAACTTGCGCATTTTGTTGTTTTACAAAATCTATTAGCAAACAATCAAACCCAACCACGCTAACATTATTAAGTTCATAAGTAACTTGTTTAATAAAATCAATACGCTCCGCAACAGTAAAAAAAGGCTTCTTCACTTTATTTTCAGCAACCCCAACTACAACCGAAGAAAAAAGTCTTGATGCGCGTCTAATTATATCAATATGCCCGTTTGTAATTGGATCAAAAGTTCCAGGATAAATAACCTTTGTATGCATTAACACTCCTAAATCATTTAATATATACTCTACGTATGTTAAGATTCATTAAATTGCTAATTCTAGGACATATTATGCAACAAACAAAATTTTTTTTCGCAATCTTATTTTGTATAATATTTTCTGCATGTGCAACTCATCATCTTCCTGAAGAACGTAATCAAGCAACAACTGAAGCTGAATCAATTAAAGCACCAGAAAAAACAGCAGTCAAAACAATTCCAACAGCATTTCAACTCTCAGGCGCAATTGCTGTAAACAATAATGGCAAAGGCTGGAATGCTGGATTATCCTGGAGTCAACAAGGCCAAAACTCTTATTCTATTCGCTTAAGTGGACCACTTGGCGGAAAAACTGTGCTAATTAGTAAAAAAGGTTCAACTGTTACTTATCAAGAAGATAACAAAATTATTACGGCTAATAGCGATGCCGAATTGCTCAAGAAAAAAACCAATATTCAACTTCCTGTCAATAATCTTTATTACTGGGTTCGAGGCATCCCAGCTCCAGGGCCTATAAGTTTTAGCAAAAAGGATAGCGTGAATAATTATACAATCATTCAACAAAATGGTTTTACTATTGAATATAATCAATACACTACAAATAGCAATGGCGTAATGCTGCCGCAAAAAATTAGAATAACAAAACAGCAGTTAACTATTAAAGTTGTAATTAAACACTGGAGTTAGAATTTCAATGAACCCTATAGATGCTGTTATATCTTGGGTTGATGGTAATGACCCCATATACCAAAAAAAACTTCAAGATTTTTGTAAAGCGCATAATCTTAACCGTAATATAGTTATCGAGCCAACCAGAATTAATCAGGTCAATGAAATATATTATTGTCTAGAATGCTTAAGTCGCAACACTCCATGGCTTAGAAATATTTATATAATCACAAATCAACAAACCCCAGCCGCAATTAAAAATCTCAAAAACAAAAAATTTAGCCAAAAAATTAAAATTATTGATCAAAATACATTACTCGAGTCACTTAATATTAATACCCCAATCTTTAACAGCGTAAGCGCTGAGTGGCTGATATGGCTAATTCCAAATTTATCCACAAATTTTATTTACTTAAATGATGATTTTTTTATAACTCGCCCTATGCAACCAGAAGATTTTTTTACAAAAAGTCATATAAAATACAGAGGAAGATGGAAAATACAAACTAGTCAGAAATATTTATATAAACTAAAGTTCTTTCTAAGTAAATTATTCAAACTTCCTCCTCCACAAATAAAATTAGATTTTCATCGTAGATTACAAGAAAAAACCGCAAAAATAGCAGGATTACACAAAAAATATTATCTATTAGAACATGCTGCCTTTCCACTAAATAAAGATACTTTTATGCAGCATATAAAAGCCAATCCCAATATGCTTGTAGAAAACGCCAGTATCCCTTTTCGTGACTCGCGACATATATCTAGCATACCATTAATTGCACATATTAATTTAATCAATAAACACGCAATTAATGATAAAAGCAAAAAAGCAATCATGGTAAATGGCGCGACCCACTCTTTACAAAAAATTAAAGCCCGCCTAACTAAAGCCTCAAAAAACCCTAATATATATTTTGTTTGCATGCAAAGTATCGACCAAGCGCCTTTAGAAGTTAAAGAGTACATGCTAAACTGGCTACAAAAATGTATTGATTAACGTTATGAATATTATTATAGATGTAACGCGCCTAACCAGGCGTATTCTTAAACAAAAAATGTTAACTGGTATTGATAGGGTAAGTATTGCCTACGTTAAACACTATCAAAACCAAGCTCAAGCACTCTTTCGCTATTGTGGCATCAATGTAATTTTATCTGTAAAAAATTCGCAAAAGTTTTTTGCATGGTTAATAAACCCAAACCACAAATTACCCTTAAAAACTATGATAATAAGTAGTTTATTGCATAACAACATTATTCCAAAAAGTATTTTACTAAATACCGGACACATCGGATTAAATCAAAAAAATTATGTAAAAATGCTAAGGAAATATTCTCTAAAACCAATATTTTTTGTACATGATTTAATTCCACTTTATTACCCTGAGTACTTTGGTTCAGGAGAAGACTTACTTTATAAAAAGAAATTAAATCATATTTTTAAATATGGATGTGGGATAATTACAAACTCTAATGATACGTTAGATAAAATAAATCAATATTGTGATAATAACAATAAAGCAAAGCTCCCAATAATTGCAGCACTACTCGCCCCAGATTTAAAAATTTTTGCAAAAGATAAACAATCCCTACCTAAACCGATTTCAAAACCATATTTTGTTATGCTCAGTACAATTGAGCCGCGTAAAAACCATTTATTAATTTTACAAATTTTTCGTAAACTTGCAGAAAATGACCCAAACAATACTCCGCAATTATTTATCATTGGCATAAGAGGTTGGGAATGTGAACAAGTTATAGACTTACTGGATAGAAGCATTGCTTTAAAAAAAGTAGTGACAGAAATATCTAATTGCCCAGACGAAGAATTAAATATTTTTATAAAAAATAGTCAAGCATTACTAATTCCGTCTTTCACTGAGGGTTATGGTTTACCATTAATTGAAGCGCTAGCCTCTGGTACACCGGTCATAGCAAGCAATATCAATGTATTTAAAGAAATAGCTGGTGATATTCCAGAATATATCGACCCAATTGATGCCACAACATGGCAAAAAACAATTCTCGAATACGCAAAGACCAATAGCCAACAAAGAATTGACCAAGTCCAACGCCTACAAAATTTTCATATTCCTTCATGGGATGAGCATTTTCAGAAGATAGATAAATTCTTAATTATGAATTATCAACAGTAAATGCCAAAACTTTAGCTAGATTATTTTCTTGCAAAGATAAAGATAAAATCCTATCTATACCCAAAGCAACACCACAGCACTCTGGTAATCCAGCTTCTAAAGCTTGCAAAAATCTCGCATCAAGTGAAATCTCTTTCAACCCTTTTTCTTTGCGCTTAATATTATCTTGCACAAACCTTGCGCGCTGCGCATTCGCATCTGTAAGTTCTGCAAAACCATTCGCAAGCTCAACACCCTTATAATAAACTTCGAAACGTAACGCAACATTATCAACAACTTTAGCCAATGATGCTTGCGATGGTGGAAAACCATATACAACTACTGGCGCTGGGTGACTTGCCATAAATGGTTCAACAACATGGCTCATTAATAAAAATAAATATTGGTCGACATCTTGTTCATCCTTATCCAATACATTATCTAAATCATATTTTTGTAAACATACCCGCATCTTCGCAAGACTAGTTGTGAATGGATCTATGCCACAAGCTTTAATAAAAACTTCTTGATAAGTCATCTTTAATGCTGGTTTACAATTAAAAATTTGTTGTAAAAAATCATCTACTTCAGCAATCAATAAATTATAGTCAGAATCAAGTTTATACCATTCTAATAAAGTAAATTCAGGATTGTGCCAACGCCCTAACTCATCATCACGAAAAGCACGAAAAATTTGATAAATCGGTCCACTACCAGCCGCTAATAATCTTTTCATATGGTACTCTGGCGAGGTCTGTAAAAAATATTCACGACCACGAAAATGCGCACGAATATTTTCTAAATATACATCACTCACGCCATGTTGCGCCATGATTGGAGTTTCAACTTCTAAATAGCCACGCTTTACAAAAAATTCACGAATATCTGTAAGAGCTTGTGCGCGTTTTTTAAGATTTTTGATTGTTGCTGATGGCTGCCATGACATAATTAAAACAACCCAAGCTCAAGACGAGCAGCTTCTGTCATTCTGTCTTGATCCCAAGGCGGCTCCCAAACAAGCTCAACTGTGCAATCACTAACCCCTTCAACCTCATTCACTGCTTTTTCAACTGTACCAGGAAAAGTTTGCGCAACTGGACAACCAGGAGAGGTTAATGTCATTTTAATATCTACATGTTGATTTTCATCAATAATTACATCATAAATCAAACCTAAATCATAAATATTAACCGGTATCTCCGGATCGAAAACCCCGCGTAATGCAACTATAACTGCTTCTTTCAATTTTTCAACCTTCTTCTTTTTGCCTATTCCAAGCATTATTTGCCTCACTCTGTGACGACAGTTTTAGTGTCATTATCTAAAGCTGCATGCATAGTGTGCCATGCTAAAGTTGCGCATTTAACTCTAGCTGGAAATTCACGAACTCCTGCAAGTACTGTTAGCTTATCAACATCTAAGTCAGATACTTTGGCATCTGAAGTAACCATAGTATGAAATTTTTCAAATATTGCTTGAGCTTCTTGTATAGATTTTCCAAGCAAAGCATCCGTCATTAAAGATGCGGAAGCTTGTGAGATTGCGCAACCATTACCTAGAAAACTAATATCTTTAATGACATTATTTTCTACTTGTAAATACACCGTTAATTTGTCACCACATAAAGGATTAAAGCCATTGGCTATATTCGTCGCGGAGTCCATCACATGATGATTTCTTGGATTACGATTGTGATCAATTATTACTTCTTGATAAAGTTCACGTAAATCTGTCATAAAAATATCTCTATTGCCTTTTGTAAAGTTTTCATACATTTATCAATTTCGTGCGTTGTATTATAAAAAGATAAGGAAATCCTCGCGGTTGCTGGAACAGAATAAAAATCCATAAGTGGCATGGCGCAATGATGCCCGGCACGCACCGCAATTCCTTCATTATCTAAAATAGTTCCAAAATCATGTGCATGAATTTTATTATGCACAAACGAAATCACTGGGACTTTTGAAGATGCATTGCCTAAAATCTTAAAACCTGGAAGTTCTTTTAATTTAAGTGTTGCATAATCTAATAAATAATTTTCATATGCGATAATTTTATCCAAACCTAAAGCATTTAAATAATTAATCGCCGCATCTAAACCTATAACTCCAGAAATATTAGGAGTACCAGCCTCAAATTTATGCGGAAGAGGTGCATATTCAGTTTTATCAAAACTAACATACGTAATCATCTCGCCACCACCTTTGAAAGGCGCCATATCATTTAAAAACTCTTCACGCCCCCAAAGAACTCCTATGCCTGTTGGTGCATACATTTTATGCCCTGAAAAAGCATAAAAATCACAATCCAAATCTTGAACATCAATTGGTAAATGCGGCACAGCTTGTGCGCCATCTACTAGCACTAAAGCATCATGCGCATGCGCCATTTCTATCATTTTTTTAACTGGATTAATCGTGCCTATCGCATTAGAAACATGGCTTATCGCAACAAATTTAGTATTTTTCGAAAGTTTTTTAGCAAACTCATCTAATAATATTTCACCATCCAAAGAAATCGGCGCGACTACGAGCTTTGCACCAGTATTAGCACAGACCATTTGCCAAGGAACTATATTTGAATGATGCTCAAGCTGAGTTACTAATATTTCTTCACCAGGACGAATACGCGGTGTTACAAAACTTGAAGCAACCAAGTTAATTGCCTCTGTTGCCCCACTTACAAAGATACATTCTTGCTTATGTTTAGCATTAATAAAACTCTGCACATTATAGCGACCACGCTCAAATAAATTTGTTGCTTTAACGCTTAAGCCATGTACCCCACGATGCACATTCGCATTAGTGGTTTCATAATAATTACTCATGGCGTCTATTACTTGCCGTGGTTTTTGTGATGTAGCTGCATTATCCAAATAAATTAAATCGCGACCATTTACTTTTTCTTTTAAAATTGGGAAATCTTTTCTTATAGTATTTACATCAAATTCTGGTAAAGTTTGTTGTTCTTTCATTTAATTACCCCATTTGTTGCTCTAATAAAGCACGCATCCAATTAGATAGAGCTTTATCAGCAACTTTAGTTATATTTTCATCAGCAAATGCATGCAATAAATAGCGCCGTGCTTCTTTATCTTCTATGCCACGCGTTGCAAAATAAAACAATGCTTCCTCATCTAACTGACCAATCGTTGCACCGTGAGTGCATGCTACATCATCAGCAAAAATTTCTAATTGCGGCTTAGTATAAATTTTAGCGAAATTTGATAAGAGTAAATTTTTATTTTGCTGGCGCGCTTCAGTTGCGACGGCATCTTTGGCAACATAAATTTTACCATTAAAAACTGCCTGCGCTTTACCTGTTGCAATACCACGATAATCTTGTTCACTTACACAATTTGGCACAGCATGATTAACATAAGTGTTATTCTCTATATGCTGCTCATTAATCGGCATATATACACCACGAAGAGTACATTTAGCATTACGTGCAATTAAATCAACATTAATATCCGCACGTGACCAATGACCACCAATGTTTAAAAGATGACTACTAAATTGACTATCGGCTAACTGTTTAACAACAACTTGTCCAAAATGCAATGCATTAAAACCTTCTCGTTGTACTTTAAAATGTTCAAGCTCAGCATGTTTACCAACCACTATTTCAGTAATAACATTAGTAAAATACTTACATTTATCAGCACCATGATAGTCTTCAATAACTTTAAGCGAACTACCATCTTCAGCAACAATTAAATGCCGTAAAAATATCGCGAGATTATCTTCCGTATTAGCATGAGTTAACAAAATTGGCTCAACAGATTTAACATTTTTCGGCGCGTAAATAAATAATCCTTGCATAAGCATTGCCGAATTAAGTGCATGCAACCCATGCTTAATCGTTAAAATTTGATTTAAATATTTTTGAATAAGATCTGGATATTTAATTAATGCACTAGAGATTGGCTCTATTATAAAATCTTTTGGAAATTTATCACGAATTTCATCCAGACCTATCACTACACCATTAATAATAGGTATCTTAACCCCAACAGGCGCATCAATTTGTCTACCACGCGCCATAACTTCAAAAGCATGTTTATCAAACTTTTTCGAAGCTTTATTAATCTCAAACTCATGTTGTAAAAAATTATCAACAGGAATATATTTCCAATCTTCATCGTGACGACTTGGAAAATTTAATTTTTCTAAATCCCCTAAAGCTTTTTTTTGCACTTGTAAAAGCCAATGATTATCGGAAAAATATTTTTGAGCAAGTTGCTTATAATATTTAACAATAGGAATCATGACTGCTCCACTGTTTCAAGCCAACTATAACCTTTATCTTCTAGCTCTAGCGCCAAAGACTTATCCCCAGATTTAATAATTTTGCCATTAGCCAAGACATGAATAAAATCTGGTTCGATATAATTTAACAAACGCTGATAATGCGTAACTAAAACAATAGCGCGTTCACGACCACGCATTGCATTAACTCCGGTTGCAATAATCCGTAAGGCATCGATATCTAAGCCCGAATCTGTTTCATCCAATATGGCAAGCGCTGGTTCTAAAGCTAACATTTGCAAAATTTCATTGCGTTTTTTCTCCCCACCAGAAAAGCCTTCATTAATCCCACGATAAAGAAAACTCTCATCCATATCTAATAATTTACATTTTTTACGAATAAAGCTTAAAAATTCAACTGCATCTAAAGTTTTGCGATTTTGACCTTGATAAACCGCATTTACCGCTGACTTTAAAAAACTAATATTAGTTACACCTGGGATTTCAACTGGATATTGAAACGACATAAAAATCCCAGCTTTGGCGCGTTCGTCTGGCTTTAAAGGCACTAAATCATTATTCTTATAATCAATAGAGCCTTCAGTTATCGTATAAGCAGGGTGCCCTGCCAAAACTTTAGATAAAGTACTTTTACCAGAACCATTGGGCCCCATTATAGCGTGCACTTCGCCTGGATTAATTTCTAAATTAATCCCTTTTAATATAGGATTACCATCAACTGCCACATGTAAATTTTTAATACTTAACATAATTAACCTACCGCCCCTTCAAGACTAATACCTAAAAGTTTTGTTGCTTCAACCGCAAACTCCATAGGTAATTCTTTTAATACTTGTTTACAAAAACCATTTACAATCATTGATACCGCATTTTCAGTATCAATACCCCGCTGCTGACAATAAAACAATTGCTCGTCACTAATTTTAGAAGTACTAGCTTCATGTTCAACCTTAGCCGATGCATGCTTAGCTTCAATGTACGGATAAGTATGCGCAGAACAAGCGTTACCCATTAATAAAGAGTCACATTGCGAATAATTACGTGCATTAACTGCCGTTTCAGCTATTCTTACTAAACCACGATACGCATTGTGTGATTTACCAGCACTTATTCCTTTGGAGATAATTGTAGACTTGGTGTTTTTTCCAATATGAATCATTTTCGTACCAGTATCAGCTTGCTGATAATTATTTGTAACAGCAACTGAATAAAACTCACCAACTGAGTCATCGCCTTGCAATATCACACTTGGGTATTTCCAAGTAATGGCTGAACCTGTTTCTATCTGAGTCCATGATATTTTCGAAGATTTCCCACGGCATGCGCCGCGTTTAGTCACAAAATTATAAATCCCACCTTTACCATTTTTATCCCCAGGATACCAATTTTGCACAGTTGAATATTTTATTTGTGCCCTATCTAAAGCAATCAATTCAACAACTGCAGCATGTAATTGATTTTCATCACGCATTGGCGCGGTACAACCTTCTAAATACGACACATAGCTATCAACATCAGCAATAATCAAAGTCCGCTCAAATTGACCAGTTGAAGCAGCATTTATACGAAAATATGTAGATAACTCCATCGGACAACGCACACCAGGTGGAATATAAACAAAAGAGCCATCACTAAACACTGCGGAATTAAGTGTTGCGTAAAAATTATCTCGATATGGCACAACTGTACCTAAATATTTTTTAACTAATTCAGAATGTTAGCGTACCGCCTCAGAAAATGAGAAAAAAATAATACCTTTTTCTGAAAGCTTAGCTTTAAA
>CAZADN010000022.1:0-16826 GCA_964483895.1 uncultured Legionellaceae bacterium | reverse complement strand
TTTTAATATGGTTAAGGCTGCGTATAATTGATAATCTTCATGGAGTAAATTTATTTCATCCTTACTTTCTTTGCTATTATCGCTAGAAGGATTATTTTTCATTTTTATATGTCCTTTTAGATCTGCTTCACTAAAACCACTGAATTTTGTTTTATTTTTATCTTTAGGAACATTAATTTCTTCCACTACTATATCAGGCGTAATGCCTTTAGCCTGTATAGATGAGCCAGATGGCGTGTAATACAGAGCGGTAGTTAATTTTATACCGCGTTTTTCATCAAGTGGTAGAACGGTTTGTACTGAACCTTTACCAAAGCTCTTGGTACCGATAATTATTGCGCGTTTATTATCTTTTAATGCACCGGCAACTATTTCTGAAGCAGATGCTGAGCCATTGTTTATAAGTACAACCATTGGCTCATTGTGTAAAATATCATTTGCAGTTGCCATAGCGGTAAATTTTGAACCTGGTAATCTTCCTTGAGTGAAGACAATCATTTCCTTTTTGCCATGGCGCTCTTTATTTAAGAAATTGGATGAAACTTCAATGGCTGAATCTAATAATCCACCAGGATTATTACGTAAATCTAAAATCATGCCATTTAGTCTGCCGCCTGCTTTAGCTTGTAATTTTTTTATTGCATCTAAAGTATCTTTTTCAGTTGTAGATTGAAACTGGGTAATACGGATATACCCGTAATTACCATTAAATAAGTTACTTTTAACACTTTTAATCTCAATTTTCTCGCGTGCTACTTTAAATGTTAAAGGTTTTTTTGCACCTTTACGAAGTACAGTAAGTTTAATGACACTACCTGCAGGTCCGCGCATTAACTCAACAGCATCTTTTAATTCTAAGCCTTGCACAGACTTTTTATCAATTTTAATGATATAGTCACCAGCTTTTATTCCAGCTTTAAATGCAGGAGTATCAACAAGAGGTGTTATAACTTTGACAACACCACTTTCCATGGTAACTTCAATACCTAAGCCGCCGAATTCACCATTAGTTGAGGTTTGTAGTTCTTTAAAGTCAGCTTCATCCAGATATGTAGAATGTGGATCTAAGCCTTGTAACATTCCACGTATGGCATTATCAAATAATTCTTTATCACTAACTTCTTTGACATAATATTTTTTGATAAGACTAAGAGCGTTTGAAAACCTTTGAACGTCTTCCATTGGAATTTGTTGATCTTGTGGATCTTGCGTTAAATTGTCTTTAGTTGGCAATGCCATCGCTTGAATTGATACGAATGACACAAACAACAAACTTATTGCAGAAAGCCTTATTTTTATATTTATCATGACCTCTCCTATTGATGCAGCCATTTTTCAGGTGGCATTGCTTTTCCATGATGTCTTATTTCAAAATATAGACCATTTTCTTGTAAAACACCGCTATGTCCAATTTTTGCTATTTTTTCTCCAGAAGTTACGACTTGCCCACTACGTTTTAATAATTGTAGATTATTAGCATATAAACTCATAACTCCCCAACCATGATCTATGATAATCAAGAGTCCATAACCATTTAGCCAATCAGCAAAAACCACTTTACCTGGCGAAACAGCATGTACTACTCGACCTTCTGGTGCATAAAAAACTAATCCTTGGTTCATTCTTTTTATTTGAGAAGGAGCAACATTTATTGGTTTAGGTAATTTGCCTTGCATTTGCATGACAGAGCTTTTGGTCTGCAATACACTTTGTTTAGTTAAATTATTAATTAATTTAGTCAGGTTAATTTGGTTTTGGCGGTAATCTTGTAATGTTTTTTTACTTTTATTAATGTTTAAACTAAGTTTATTAATTACAGTTGTTTTATATTTTTTATCAGCTTGTAATTTATTTAACACATTATTCCATTGTGTTTGTAAATTTTGTAATTGTTTTAGAGAATTGTTTAATTCGCTGTTTTTATTATTTAACTCTTCTTGGTTTGATTTAAACTCATTTAAAAGTTTTTTATTAGCTGCAAGTAAATATTTGTAATAAATTAAAATATTTTCACCTTTATCTATATTTTTTTGGTTAAGTATTAATTTCAATTTAGTTGTGTCATGAGCTTTGTATTGTTCAACGATATATTTTGCTATTTGCTTTTGAGTTTTTTCAAGCTTAGTATTTAATTTTTGAATAAGAATTTTAAGAGAAGCTATTTCTTGTTTTTTAGCATCTATATCTTTTTGAATTGTTTTGATTTTTAGATAATAGGCGTCTATTTGTTTATTCGTCTCAGTTAATTCATTTTCTAGAAATTTATTTTTATTAGCTGATTGGCGTAATTTCTGTTCTAATGATTTTATTTTTACTTGTAGTTGGTCTAATTGTCTTTTTTTGCTAACTAGATAATTGTTTTGAGCAAAAGAAATGGTTGTTTGAAAAAACAACAACAAAGTGAATATTGTTACACTTAATATATGATAAAAGGACTTTTTTAACATGCTTGGGTTTCCCATAAAATTTGTCCAGTCATTTCTTTTGGAATGGTTATTCCCAGTAAGTTTAAAAATGTTGGAGCAATATCGCTTAATTTCGCATTAGTATCTTTAAATTTTAAATGATTATTACCAACGTATAATAGAGGTACTAGTTCGGAAGTGTGAGCTGTATGTGGTTGTTTAGTATTTTCATCAAACATACATTCGGCATTTCCATGATCTGCAGTTATTAGCATTTGTCCATTTTTGGCAAGTATGGTATGCCAAAGCCTTTGTAAGCATTGGTCGATTGTTTCAATCGCTTTTATTGTTGCCGGATAATTTCCAGTATGACCTACCATATCAGCGTTAGCATAGTTGCAGATTATTACATCATATTTATCTTTGGCTATTTCTGCAATAAGTTTGTCAGTTAGAGTTATCGCGCTCATTTCTGGTTGTAAATCATAAGTTGCAATTTTGGGCGATGGGATAAGAATTCTATCCTCATTATTAAATTTAACTTCGCGCCCACCATTTAAAAAAAATGTGACATGAGCGTATTTTTCTGTCTCGGCAATTCTTAATTGCGAAAGACCATGTTTGGCTATAACTTCTCCTAAAGTGTTATTAAGTTGAATCGGTGGAAAAATTATTTGCGTTTTGAGATTTGCAGAATATTGAGTCATGGAAATAAAATTAAGGGATTTTAAAAATTTATTTCTTGTAAATTCTGTAAAATCAGGAGAGATAAAAGCTTCAGTAAGTTCTCGGGCTCTATCTGCACGAAAATTGAAAAATAATACAGTATCGTTCTCGTTAATTGTTGGTGAATTATCAATTTTAGTTGGCGGTATAAATTCATCAAAAGTGCCCTTTGCATAAAATTCAAGTAAGGCTTCTTTAGCTGATTGGTAGCAGTAATTGGTTTTGCTTGTGGTTAGTAATTCGTAGACAACTTGGATTCTATCCCATCTTTTATCTCGGTCCATAGCGAAATATCGACCCGTAATAGTTGCAATTTTACCTACTTGATATTTATTAATTACTTTTTCAAGCTCGGTTAAGCTTGATTCTGCACTTTGTGGAGGAGTGTCTCTTCCATCTAAGAAAAGATGTAAAAATACATTGTGTAGAGAGTTCTCAGCGCAAATTTTAAGTAAAGAAAATAAATGATTTTGATGACTATGTACCCCACCAGCTGACAATAATCCCATTATATGTAGAGACTTATTGTTTTGTTTTAGACTATTTATCGCATTTAATAAAACTTCATTGTTTGCAAGGCTATTGTTTTCAATGGCATCGTTAATATGGCTATAGCTTTGTAAAATTGTTCTACCTGCGCCAATATGCATATGCCCAACTTCTGAGTTACCCATTTGCATTTGTGGTAAACCAACGGATATGCCAGAGGCATCAACTAGTGTGTGAGGGTATTTTTTCCACCACTCATCCCATTGTGGAGTGTGTGCGTTAGCAATAGCATTATATTTAGAGTCTTTGGAAATACCATAGCCATCTAAGATAATTAATAACGTTGGGGATTTTTGTTGCATTTTTCCTCTTAATTTTTTTTCTGTTGTAGGGTAGACTATATGACATTTTCGTTATTGGCAGAAGTAGCTTGAGTCAAAAAATACCGCAACACGTAGTAATTATTATGGATGGCAATGGTCGTTGGGCTAAGGATAAGGGTTTGCCAAGGACAGATGGACATAAAGCTGGCGTGAATGCTATTAAGCCAATTTTACGATCTTGCGTTGAAAAACAAATCCCAGTTTTGAGTGTTTGGGCATTTAGCCAAGATAATTGGTCAAGACCAGCATCTGAAGTTGAGTATTTATTAGATCTTTTTGTAAATTCTTTAGATAAAGAGCTTGATGAGTTGCATAATAGTGGCATTCGTTTGCGCTTTATTGGGGATAGAAGTAATTTATCTGGAATGTTACGCGATGCTATGCGTTCAGCTGAAGATTTAACTTGTAATAATAATATTACCACTTTGAATGTATTGATTAATTACACTGGAAGATGGGATTTAACGCAAGCAACTCAAAAAATTGCCGAAGATATTGCACAAGGGGTTTTAAAGCCTTCTGATGTTACGGAAGAGTTAATAACTAGTAAACTATCTACCGCAACTTACCCTGAGCCTGATTTATTTATTCGCACAAGCGGTGAAAAACGGATAAGTAACTTTTTTTTGTGGCAGTTAGCATATACAGAACTTTACTTTACTGATACAGCATGGCCTGATTTTACGGTTCAAGAATTTGAAAAAGCCTTGTTGAGTTTTAGTAATAGAGAGCGTAGATTTGGTAAAACTTCAGATCAATTAATGGATATAAAATATGTTTAAACAACGATTACTTACAGCTTTAGTCCTCATTCCATTAGTTTTAATGTTGATTTATTATGCTAATTCATGGGTACTTAGCTTTGCTATTTTGGGGTTATTTCTTGCTTTAAGTTGGGAATGGTTTGGATTAATAGTAATTAATAAACTCGCATATAAATTCTTAGCTATTATCATATTGTTAGGGATATTTATACTGAATTTGCATTATTGGGACTATTTCTTAACGGCTGATTTAGTGTGCTGGGGATTGATAATTATTGCAATTATTACCTATCCGTTGAGTATGAAATTTTGGGGTAATCCTTATGTTGTATCAATCTTTAGTTCTATTGTACTTACAACTTTTTTAAGTATATTATTTGTTTTCGTTTTAGGAGATGGTGCGTCAGACTGGGTAGTGTATTTATTATCTTTAGTTTGGGCGACTGATATAGGCGCATATTTGTTTGGTAAAAAATTTGGCAAACATAAGTTAATACCTGAAGTTAGTCCAGGTAAAACTGTAGAAGGAACTTTTGGAGGATTTGTGTCAGCTTTGCTTATTGCTGTGATTGGCTATTGGTATTTTGATGCTAAAAATCCTATTTTGTGGTTTACGAACGCTTCTATTACAGTTATTGTCGCTATTTTTGGTGATTTGTTTATAAGTATGTTAAAACGCAGATGTCATGTAAAAGATACTGGGAACATTTTGCCAGGGCATGGCGGTGTTTTGGATAGATTGGATAGTTTGATTGCAGCACTTCCAGTTTTTTATTTTTTGCAATGGATGTATAAGTAATTTTTCACTTAGTTATTGACACCACTTGCGACTTCGGATAAAAAGTCGCAAGTGGTGCGCATCTTATGCTTCACAAGTTGTTTAGGAATATTAATAATAATTATGAAAAAATTTAGGAACAGAGTCATTCTACCAATGTTGTACTCGTCACTTATAGCTTTTGCCTCGCAGGCAGACGCTACAGATGGGTTTATAGTACGTGATATTAAAATTACCGGATTACAAAGGGTAAGTAAAGGTACAGTATTAAATTATTTACCTGTGCAAGTTGGTGAGGAAGTTGATAATAATTCAACGCCTAAAATTATTCGCGCTTTGTATGAAACTGGATTCTTTCAATCAGTTGTTTTAGAGCGTAATGGTAATACGCTAATTGTCCAGGTTGTTGAGAGATCTACAATTGGTTCTGTGAATGTTTCCGGAAATACAGAAATCCCAGCTGAGAAGATGAAAGATATATTAAAAGAGCTTGGTTTGGTAAAAGGTTTGGTATTTCAAAAGGCATCTTTAGAACGTTTGAAAAAAGAATTAAAACAGGCTTACAATGCTCGTGGTAAGTATAATGCACGTATTACATCTAAAGTTATGCCATTAACAGAAAATCGCGTTTCTATTAGTGTTAATGTATCAGAAGGTCGCGTATCTAGAATTAAAGATATAAAAATTATCGGCAATCATGATTATTCTGCGCACGATTTACGCCAACATTTGACTTTATCATCTAGTAATATTTTTACTTATTTTTCTAAAAAAGATCAGTATTCAAAAGCGGCAATGGATGCATCCCTTGAGGCTTTGCGGTCTTTTTATTTGGATAGAGGTTATTTAAAATTTAAAATAGTTTCTTCGCAAGTACTTTTAGCGCCTGATAGAAAAGATGTTTTTATTAATATCCATATTGAGGAAGGTCCGCAGTATCGTTTTTCAGGCTATAACATAGTTGGCAAACCAATTTTATCGCAGAAAAAACTTGCCGAATTGATTAGAGTTACAAAAGGTGAGGTTTTTTCACGAAAAAAAATTACTGAATCAGTGAAAGATATTAGTTTAGCATTAGGTGACCTTGGTTATGGATTTCCAGCTGTTAATGCTGACCCACAAATTGATGAAAAAAATAAAACTGTATTTATAAGTTTTGCTATAGATCCAGGCCGACATGTATATGTTAGACGTATTAATTTTCATGGTAATACCAAAACCGCCGATTATGTACTTAGAAATATTATTCGTCAAAATGAAGGTAGTTTATTATCTTTGCATAATATTAAAGAGTCAGAGCGCCAAATGCGGTTGATAAGTTATGTTAAAGATATAGATGTTAAAACCACCCCAATACCAGGCGCTAATAACCAAGTGGATTTAGATATTAGTCTTGAAGAAGCTCCATCAGCAGAAGCAAGCGCCTCTGTTGGTTATGGTTCTACAGGACTGCAGTTTAATGCCGCGTTCAACCAGTATAATTTCATGGGTACAGGAAGAACGATAGGCTTGGGATTTAATGCGAGTTTATGGGGGCAAGATTATTCCTTTAACTACTATAATCCTTTTTATACTAAAACTGGAATTGGTCGTGGCGTAAATATGTATTATCAAACGGTAAATCCTAAGCATTTAGACGTTAGTAATTATAACTCTAATCGTTTTGGTGGCGATGTTAATTATAATGTGCATATCGGCGAGGCGAATGGTCTACAAGCTGGTTTCGGATTTCAAGGAATTCGCATACTTTCGGTTGGTTTAGTTCAACAGATTCAAAACTTTGTTAATGCTAGCGGACGTGATTTTAATGAGCTTCGCTTTACTGCAGGAGCTAGTCGTAATACTTATGATCGTATGCCATATCCGGTTAAAGGTGTGAATCAACAAATAGGCGCTTTATTTGCGCTTCCAGCAACTTCACGTTCTTTAAATTATTTTAAAACTTCTTATCAGGCTCGTTGGTATCAGCCATTATATAAAGATTGGATTTTTACCACTTTAGGAAGTGTTGGTTATGGAAATACTTATAGTAAAAATGGATTGCCATTTTTTGAAAACTTCTTTGCAGGGGGTATTGCGCAGCCAGGGCAAGTGCGAGGTTATGAAAGTTACTCTCTTGGTCCGCAAGATAGTACAGGGCACTCAATAGGTGCGAATTTCTTAGCAAATGGTAATGCTGGCTTGGTTTTGCCATATCCGTTATCTCGCGAAACAATTAGAAGTACAGTATTTGTTGATGGTGGTAATGTCTTTGCAATTTCAATTCCAGCAGAGTTTACAGGAACAGCATCAGGACCTTTGCGTTTTTCAGGCGGATATTCTTTAGAATGGCGTTCTCCGTTTGGGCCTTTGGCGTTTAGTCTTGCTTTACCAATTAATAAACAGCCATTGGATGAAACACAGTACTTCCAGTTTACAATGTCTTCTGGTTTCTAGATATTTTAGATTCTAAAATTTACTACTTTTTTATAAAATTTTGGAGTATACTGGGTGTTTGTAGAGTTTTTATATTGCAGGAGTGTATTAATGAAAAAGCTAGTGGGTGCGTTATTAGTAGCAGGTTGTATGTTAGCAAGTACTTTTGTATTAGCTGGTAATACAAGAATAGGTGTAGTAGATTTGCAAAAAATTATGCAAAACTCACCACAAATGAAAGAAATTCAAGCAAATCTTGAGAAAACCTTCAAAGGTCGTAGAGATACTCTTGTGGCTATGGAAGAAAATCTTAAAAAAGATATGGAAGAATTTAAAAAAGATAATGCTATTTTAACAGCAGCAAAGCGTAAAGCACTTGAAGAAAAAATTATTGCTCAACAGCAAAAATTAGAACAAGATGGTCAGCAGTATCAACAAGAACTTAGCGCAGCAAATAATGAAGCTATGGAAGGATTTTATAATAAAATCAAAGCAGCTATTGCTAAAGTAGCTAAAAATGATAAATATGATCTAGTTTTCCAAAAAGATGCGGCTCCATTTAGCCAAGATGCTTTAGATGTTACTGCTAAAGTTATGAAGGAAATTATGTAATTTGTAGGCTGGGCTGCAAAGCCCAGCGATTAAAGATACTGCGTGGCAAATGGATGAAGATTAAAGTTTTGAATTGATAGAGTTCAATATGGCAAATGGATGAAGATTAAAGTTTTGAATTGATAGAGTTCAATATGGCAAATTGAAGAAGACCAAACTGCTAAATTAATAAATATCAATTTTTGGGCTTCACATCCCACCCCACGTTATAGAGTTTGAGAGCTGTTATGAGTGAATCTGTAGATATTAATCAAATACTAGATCTGTTACCTCATCGTTATCCTTTTTTATTGGTTGATAAAGTATTAGCGTATAAGGAATATGATTGTTTGACCGCGATTAAAAATGTTACAATGAACGAACCTTTTTTTCAGGGTCATTTTCCTGGCAATCCTATTATGCCTGGAGTTTTAATAATAGAAGCATTGGCACAAGCAGGCGCATTATTATCTAGTTTATCTAGAACACCCAAAGAAGGTCACAGATTTATTTATTTCTTTGCTGGCATTGATAACGCTAAATTTAAGCAGATTGTTATGCCTGGTGATCAATTAAGATTAGAAGTGAAAATAACCAATAGAAAAGGTGATTTTTGGCGTTTACATGTTGAGGCTTATGTAGAAGATAAACTTGCGTGTTCCGCTGAGTTAATGAGCGCGTCTAAGCAAATTCCAAAGGATGACTTTAAGTGATAAGTGAACATGCAATAATTCATCCATCAGCTAAGATTGCTGATGGAGTAGAGATTGGACCTGGTACTGTAATCGGAGCTGATGTTGAAATTGGTGCAGGAACTTGGATTGGGCCTCATGTAGTAATCCAAGGCCCAGCAACTATAGGTACAGGCAATAAAATTTTTCAATTTGCATCATTAGGCGATGTGCCACAAGATAAAACTTATAATGATGAACTTACTAAGCTTGAGATAGGTAACGATAACGTAATTCGTGAGTATTGCATGATTAGTAAAGGCACTGCCAAAGGTGGTAATGTCACAAAAATTGGTGATAATAACTTTTTTATGGCATATACGCATGTAGGGCATGATTGTACTGTAGGAAATCATGTAGTGATGGTGAGTTTTTCTGCATTGTCAGGGCATGTTATTGTAGATGATTATGCAAATATTGGCGGATACTCAGCAGTGCATCAGTGGTCACATGTTGGAGCATATGCTTTTATTGCAAGAGCAACTTATATTTCTAAAGACGTTTTACCTTACATAATGGTAGCTGGCTATACTCCTGCAGCTTGTGGGATAAATACTGTTGGTCTTCGTCGTGGTGGATTTTCGTCTGCAGCTATTGATAACTTACGTCGTGCTTATAAAATTATATTTCGTAAAGGTTTGACAGTACAACAGTCTGTAGCCGAGTTAGAGTTAATGCAACAAGAATTCCCAGAAGTTATAGCATTGATTGATGCTTTAAATAGCTCTACTAGAGGAATTGTTAGGTAATTTTTGTTAAAGAATCGCGTATTAAGCAATGCGCGATTCTTTAGTGTAGTACTCAATAGCTTCATTGTTTGCTTGATTAAGTTTTTCAATAGTGCCTATATCAATCCATTTCCCATGATATACTTCCCCAGTAATCTTATTTTTATCAGCTAGCTGCCTTAGTATAGGTGTTATAGAATATCTGCCTAAAATAGCGTTACTAAATAAAGAGCTATGATAGTATGCTATTCCAGTGAATACGTACTCTTTGTTGTTATTAATTAAGTTTTTATTTGCTAAGCCAAAATCTCCTTTTGGTTTATTTTCCACTAACACTAAATGGGCTAGGCTATTATTTGGAAGGTGTAGCTTACTTAGGTCATAATCTGTATATATATCAGCATTAATAACCGCAAATTTCTCTGTACCAAAATACTTTAAAGCATTGTATATACCACCACCTGTTTCATATCCACCAGGTGGCTCAGGGCAGAATATGATTTCAATTGTTAATTGTTTTCTCAATTCATTAATATGGTTGCGAATTTTCCAACCTAAGTATGCATGATTAATAATAATTTTAGTGTATCCAGCTTTAATTAAATTTTGTATGTGGTAGTCAATTATTGGAGTATTATTAATTTCACACAATGCCTTTGGATTTGTGATTGTCAAAGGTTTTAATCTTTCCCCTCGCCCAGCGGCTAAAATCATTGCGCTTTTCATATTAACACCTAATTTTTAACATACACTGAGCTTTGAGTTTAATTTAATAGCCGTCATGATTTCATAAAAATCGGCAAATTCATTGTATTGTTCAAGACAGTCTAAAGTGTAATGCATAACCAAAGGAATATCTTGTAGATAGCGTGCTTTATTATCGCGAATATGTAAACGTGAAAATATTCCAAGTACTTTTATATGTCTTTGTAGGCCACATAAATTAAAAGCGCGCACAAATTCAGAAACGGAAAGTTCTTTCGCGATATGCGAATTTTGATAATAGTAATCAAGCATCTCATTGATGAAATTTTGCGGTAATTTTATATAGCAGTCTTTAAGTAGAGATACCAAGTCATAAGTGAAAGGACTAATTTTAGCATCTTGATAATCGATAATCCCAAGCTTTTGGTTTGGTAAAACTATTATATTTCTGGAGTGATAATCCATATGAGAGAAAGCTTGTGGTAGTGACAACATTATATCAAGTATAAGATTAAAAGATTTTATAACAACTTGCTTTTCGGAGTTAGTGAACTCTAGTTGTAAATATTTATTAATAAACCAGTCACTAAATAAATTTAACTCTTGGGAAATAAGGGCAGTATTAAAAGCAGGGGCTTTTTTGCTTTCATCTGTAAAATTTTGCATTTTAATGAGTATATCTAGAGCCTCTTTATATAAATACGCCCGGTTATCTTGGTTCACTACGTCTAATAATAAATTATCGCCAAAGTCTTCAAGCAGCGCAAAGTTTTCACTGTTATTTGTTGCGTAAATTTTCGGGGCAGGTAAATTCCAAGCCGTAAGTTCATTGGTTATATCTATAAATTTTTGGAAAGCTAACTTATCAAAAGAAGAATCCATTAAAATTCTTGATTGATCCTCATAGGTAATTCTATAATACTGGCGGAAGCTGGCATCTCCGGCCAGTTTGAATATATTATAATCATAATTTGGTAAAGTGTTTTTTAACCAAATGCTAAGTGCGTTTTTTTGTATAAGCATGTTATAATTCCGAACCAATTAACGAAGGATTAGTTTTACGTTGTGACAATAATAAAAGATTATACGCCAAGAGAAAGAAGGTTTGTAGTAACATTTGCATTTATGCTTGTTAGTACTAATATAGCTGCAGCTAAAAGGTTGCCTTATGAAACAGTTAAAGCATGTGTTATTCCGGGATCGGTAGCGCTGAATAAAGAATATCGAGCAAGAATTGCTGATTGTCTTGGTTGGCGAGATGATGCTCATGCTAAATTTTGCCCAGGATACTATTTACAAACACCTAGTAAACCATTAACCAATCCTGGCGCGATTGAAATTAGTGCGAATAGAACCTCTATGTATTTAGAAGGTAATTCTACTTTACAAGGTAATGTCGAAGTGCGGGATGAAGATCGTAGTGTTACCGCGCAAACGGCACATATCTATAGAGATCCTAAGACTAAAAAGATAACTAGAGTAGAGCTTATTGGTAATGTACGTTATGCAGCACCTGATGTTCTCATATATTCTAGTAAAGCTAAATTAAACCCAGTTGCACGCACGGGCGTGTTGAATAATGTAATTTACAGGTTTAAAACAGATAGAGGTAAAGCATATTTACCTGCCTGGGGACGCGCCGCTTTGATTCAGCGTTTTGCAAACAAAGATTATTTGTTAGAGAAAGCTACCTATACAACTTGTGCACCAAAGGATAAAGCTTGGCAAATATCGGCTAAGAAAATTACTATTGATGATGCGAAAGCTACAGGGGTTGCAAGGAATGCATACTTAGATTTTCAAGGCATTCCGGTTTTATATACTCCATACATGTCATTTCCAACTACATCAGCACGAAAATCTGGGTTTTTAACACCTATTTATGGGTATACAAATGTTAGTGGTTTTGATTATGGTTTACCTTATTATTTTAATTTGGCACCAAATTTTGATGCAACATTTATCCCGCATATTTATAGTTTGCGTGGAGTAATGTTGGGTGGTAATACACGCTATCTTACACAAAAGTCTACAGGTGTTTTTGGCTTAACATATATGCCACATGATGCTAAATATAATTCATTTTTACTCAATAATAAGGATGAGTTTCCAATCCTAGATGGCCAATCTGCAGATAGATGGTCGGTTATGTTTAAGCATAAGAGTCAATTTACTAAAAACTTAACTGGTAATATTAACTTCAAGCAAATATCTGATGATTACTATTTTCAAGATTTTAGTACAAATCTTGCAATTTCATCTATGAACCAGATCTTACGTGAAGGTGATTTAAGTTATGTAAATAAAAATTGGACTTTATTTGGAATGTTGCAAAGTTATCAAACTCTACACCCAATTAATCAGTCGGATGTCGCTAATATCTATGAACGTTTGCCACAATTATTTGCTAGAGGTCATTATGATAATTTGCCAATGAATGCAGATTTCAAGATTTTAGGTGAATTTGATAATTTTCATTGGAACGGTCATGAGGAAATTTTGCCACAGGGACCACGCTATCATGCAAGTCCTGTATTATCATTTCCTTTTTATAAGCCCTGGGGTTATTTGAAACCAGAATTGCAGCTTGTTGAAAATTATTATGATTTAAATTCAAGAACTTCTCCAGCTAACGGTTCAATTACTACACGCGGATCTTTTAATCGCACAATCCCGCGCTATAGCGTTGATACTGGTTTAACCTTTACTCGCGATGTAAAAATCTTCAAAGATAGATTGAAAGAAACTATTGAGCCAAGAGTTTATTATCTAAATGTACCTTATAAAAACCAAAGCTTTTATCCAGCATTTGATTCTGCGTACATGATATTTAATACGGATCAATTATTTAGAAATAATCGCTTTTCAGGTTTAGATAGAATTAGTGATGCCAATCAAATCGCGTATGGTTCTACTATGCGTTGGATTTCTCCACAAACTGGGTTGGAAATGGCAAGACTTAGTTTAGGTCAGCTTAGATATTTTTCTGAGCGTAAGGTGCAGTTATGTTATAACAATGATGGAACATGTACTGATAGTCCTTTATTTTTAGGCTACGTAGCACCTGATTCGACTTATTCGCCAATTGCATCCAAGTTTACTTATGCATTAACTGCAATATGGTCAGCTAGTGCTGATTATGTTTGGGACCCAGCTACTAGCGATACAAATAATGGTAATGTTAATATTCGCTATCAACCAACACCTGATAGAATATTAGCGGTCGGGTACAATTATATTGTTAGTGGTAACGTTATTGTTAATAATATCGTTGGAGAAGAAATTATTCCTGTTGTGGTAAAAAACTCACCACTTAATCAGGCTACGGCAAGTTATGCATGGCCATTGACTGAAAATTGGAGTAGTTTAGCTGCATATAGTTATAATATTAGTGCAGGATATTCAATGTTAACATTTTTAGGTTTGCAGTATGATTCTTGTTGTTGGGCAGCTAGAGTTATTGGTGGCAGACAGTTTAAAAGCTTAGGTATTGATTCACAATTGCCTACGTATAATAATAACATTTATTTTCAGATACTTCTTAAAGGTCTTGGCTCTGCATCTAGTAGCGATCCGGCAAGTACTATTGGCACTTACCTTCCAGGGTATCCAAATTTATTTAGTAAATAATCCTAAAACATGCGGAGGTTATCCGCATGTTTTAGGGTAAAATTGAGGATTTAGATATGTTAGGTCAAAGAGGTTTTGTAAGATATGTGATGCCTTTTGTTACGGTTGTTTCATTTGTTATTACTATCTATAGTAATAATTCAATGGCAAGTAATGTTGAAACTTTAGACAAGGTTGTCGCGATTGTTAATGAAGATGTTATTACTGAAACAGAACTAAACTCACAAATGGATTTAATTCGGAAGCAGTTATCTTCTAAAGGTGTTAAGTTACCATCCGATGATGTTTTTAGAAAACAAGTTTTACAGCATTTAATCGATGTGGATGTACAATTGCAGCTTGCAAAAAACTATGGTGTTACAGTTGACTCAACGGAGCTTGATGCCGCAATTAATAAGGTCGCATCTGACAATAATTTTACCTTAACTAAGCTTCGTGAAGAATTGAGTAAGCAAGGTATGAGTTGGGACGCATATCGTGAGAACTTCAAAAAAGAGATGATAATTTCTCGTATGCAACAAAAAGCTGTTGGTGTAGATATTGATGTGACTGCGCAACAAGTTGAAGATTATATTGCAAAATCTGCAAAACAAGAGCAAGAAAATAAGATTTATCATGTTCAAAACATAGTTGTGCCATTGTCTGAAGAACCAACCACTAAAGAATTAACTAAGGCACAAGAAAAAGCACAATCCGTATTAAGTAAGATTAAAAGAGGTGAAGATTTTAGTACTCTTGCTGTTTCTGAGTCGTCAGATGAATACGCGCTTGAAGGTGGTGATTTAGGGGAGCGTCATTTGGCGGAGTTACCGGATATTTTTGCAAGTCAAGTTGTTAAAATGAGTCCTGGTGAAGTAGTTGGACCAATTAGAGCAAGTAATGGCTTTCAGATAATTAAACTTGTAAATTCATCGGAGTCTAAAGAAAAACATCAAGTTACCAAAACTCATGTACGCCATATTTTATTAAAACAAGATGTTAGTATGACGAATGAAGAAGCCTTAAAACAGGTAAATAGTTTATATGAACAACTTAAATCGGGTAAAGATTTTGCGTTGATGGCAAAGCAATACTCATTAGATCCAGCAAGTGCTGCAAAAGGTGGTGATTTAGGTTGGGTAGTGCCAGATGAATTAGTTAAACCTTTTTCTGAAGCAATGGAAAAACTGCCATTACATACTATAAGTAAGCCTGTAAAATCACAATTTGGTTGGCATTTAATAGAAGTTTTAGAAAGAAAAACCATTGATGATTCAGATGCTTATAAACGTCAACAGGTAAGAATGTTTCTTTATCAACGTAAATTTAGTGAAGCGGTACAAAATTGGCAACAACATATAAGAACTCAATCATACATAAATATTGTAGATAAAAAGTTAGCATGAAACCATTTTTAGTAACTAGTGGTGAGCCTGCTGGGATAGGTCCTGATATTTGCTTGTCTTTAGTAAATAGTAATTTACCAGTAGTTGTGGTTGCTGATATTGAAATGCTACAAGAAAGAAACAAACTTATTGGAAAAAAAGTAAAATTTCACGAGTATTTACCTGAAAAAGAAATTAACCAACCTGATAGTCTTTGTGTTTTAAATCTCCCTTGTAGAGAGAAAGTCAAGCCAGGCATATTGAATGCCGCTAATTCACCTTATGTTATTGAAATGTTAAGTCTTGCAGCCAAAAGAACTTTGGCGCAAGAATTCTCGGCAGTAATCACTGCACCAGTACATAAAGGCATAATAAGTGCCGCAGGCATTAACTTTATTGGTCATACAGAGTTTTTTGCAGATTATTGCGGTATTGATAAAGTAGTTATGATGTTAGCTTCGCCAATTATGCGAGTTGCTCTTTTGACAACACATATTCCGCTTTGTAAAGTTGCAGAATCAATAGATGAAGATAACTTAATAAAAGTTATAAAAATTATTCACTATTCATTACAAAAAAATTATGGAATAACTAAGCCAAAAATCTTGGTTGCTGGTTTAAATCCTCACGCTGGTGAAAATGGATATATAGGCCGTGAAGAAATAGATATTATTATTCCTACTTTGGAAAAATTACGAAAAGAGGGAATGAATCTAATAGGTCCACTTTCTGCAGATACAATGTTTTCAGAAACTAATATAGAAAATGCAGATATATTTTTAGTCATGTATCATGACCAAGGGCTGCCAGTATTAAAATATTCTGGTTTTAGCGAATCTATTAATGTAACTTTAGGACTACCAATAATTCGTACTTCGGTTGATCATGGCACAGCGCTAACTCTTGCTGGCAGTGGTATGGCAAATACCTCAAGTTTGCATTACGCTCTTAAAGCTGCAGCAGTTATGGCAGAAAGTAAGATTTGAATTAATTAAAAAAATTCCGTGTAGATAGTCTATTGTCCAACTTTATTAAAATTTTATAATATATTGAAAATAAATTAAAAAAAATGAAAAAAGCGTTTGACAAAGGAAAATAAAGTAGTAGAATTGCCGTT
>CAZADN010000021.1:0-17002 GCA_964483895.1 uncultured Legionellaceae bacterium | reverse complement strand
TTCTATAATGATGTCTATTGATCATGTTATTGGATTTACAGCACTAGGAGGAGTGGCGCTTTTATTTCTTATGCACTGTGTGATACCACCGATTGTGAATTTAACTATAAATAGATATGACAGTTATAATTATCGGTGCAAACAAGAAGCTCTTGCTCTTGGGGATACTTTTGATAATGAATGCAAATATGGATATCTAGAAAATCAGTTCCAAGACATTATAAATGAATATAATTTTGTAAATGATTGTGATAGTACGCTCCTAAATAAATAATTCACTATTGGTTGTGTATCTATTATATTTATCAATTTGAAGTTACTACAATAGCATCGCTAACTTCTGAAAATCCTGAGACGTTTAATTTAAAATTTAATAAATTTACAAATAATTGACTGGAACTTCCGCCATCTAAATTAAGAGCGTTTTCACATTCTAATGGGGGACTTTGCATTATTTTAGCAAGTTCGGTAGTTGATATAGGGGTATTTTGCGTTACTAAAATAATTATTTTTCCAGTTTTTGTGATGCCAAGAGCAGTTCTTTCAGCATAACCTGGTTTAAGCTTCGGTATATTACCGTCAATTACTAAACGTGGGCCAGCTTGCACAGCAAAACTTATATTTGGATTGGTATTAAAATTGTGAGCTGGGCTTATGTGTGGTTTATTGTTGCTAATATAAAAAATTCCCCACCAACTTATATTTTTAAAAGAGTTATATTGCTTATTATTGCTAATTCTAAGACCTAGGGGGTGATATTCTTTGTCAAAAAAACCGCCATTGATCGCAATATTTGCGGCAGCTTTCTTCTTTAAATTATCTACAAAAAAAGCTTCTTTATTTTGCTCTTTAGCTAGCGCCAAACTAAATTTATTATGATTTAAGTCAATTCTGAAAGCATGTATATGGGTGTGAGCTATGTTAATTATTGAGTTACTACTTACATCCTGATATTCAATTCCAGGCGCAATTGCTTGCCATGCATATGCGTGATTAAAAAGTGAGATGCAACTTAAAACAAAAATAAGCTTAAACTTTATAATGTTTTTTAGTGCCTTTGGCATGTTAATTTAGTATCCTTATATGATAATAAAATTTTTATAGGAATAGCATGAAGTCTTTATCAAAAAATATCAATAGTTCTGTACTTAAATCAACAGATGAATTGCAAGATATTATGGATAAAGTATTAAAATTGGCTAAATCTAAAGGTGCTGATGAAGCCTCTGTTGCGATAAATCATGATGCAGGTTTTGCAGTAGATTTTAGAATGGGTAGTGTTGAAACTGTTGCTTTTAGTGAAGATCAGGGCATGAGTATTAATGTTTATATTGGTAACTCTAAAGGTAGTGCTAGTAGTAGCGATATTTCTAATGAAGCATTAAATAATATGGTACAAGCTGCTATTGAGATTGCTGAGGTGAGTGCCGATGACCCATGTTTTGGTTTGCCAGATAAAGAGTTATTGACTAATGAATTTACTGATTTAAATTTATTTTTTCCTTGGAATATATTACCTGAAGAAGCTATTGAAATGGCAAGATCTTGTGAAAATATAGCATTAAATCTTGATAAAAGAATATGTAATTCTGATGGGGTACATGTATCAACTTATGAATTCTCACTTGGGCATGCTAACACTTATGGTTTTACTAATTATATGAAAAGCAGTAGACATAGTATAAGTTGCTCTTTATTAGCTGAGGATGAGAAAGGGAAGCAGCGCGATTATGATTATACGACTGCGCGTAATTCTAAGAATTTAAGAAGTTTAGATGATTTAGCTAGGACAACAGTTGAGCGCACTGTAAGTCGACTTGGAGCTAAAAGAATAAAAACTCAAAAAGTACCAGTTATATTTTCTTCGCGTATTTCAAGTGGTTTATTTTCATCTCTAATATCTGCGATAAGCGGGGGAAATTTATACAAGAAAAATACATTTTTATTAGATGCACTAGATACAAAGATTTTTCCAGATTGGATGCAGGTTTATGAAAAACCACATTTATTAGCAGGGCTAGGAAGTGCATCGTTTGATGCTGAGGGAGTACCTACTCGTGAAAATGTATTTATTAAAAATGGGATACTAAAACAATATGTATTAAATACATATTCAGCTAGAAAGCTTGGTTTGCAAACTACAGCTAATGCTGGTGGAGTTTTTAACTTAACTGTAGATTCAAATGCAGGTATTTTGGATGATTTGCTTAAGAAAATGGGTAAAGGACTGTTAGTTACAGAGCTTATGGGGAATGGCGTTAATATTCTAACGGGTGATTATTCGCGTGGTGCAAGTGGTTTTTGGGTTGAAAATGGTAAAATACAGTACCCAGTTGAAGAGATTACTATCGCCGGTAATTTGCGCCAAATGTTTGCAAATATTCAGGCTGTAGGTAGTGATATTAATCCTAATATTTCTACGCGTTGTGGTTCAGTTTTGATTAGTGATATGATGGTAGCTGGAAGTTAACGTGTGGATATATAACTACTAATTTTTTTAATAATTTATCTTTTTAACTGCTCCGCTCTTTTTAACTGCTCCGCTTCCTTACGGTCGCGGCTCGGTTTGGGTTCGGTTTGGGCTTGGTTTAGCTTAAAATTTGTCTTTGTCGCGGAAAGTTATGCGACCTTTGGTTAGATCATAAGGCGTTAGTTCTATTTTGACCTTATCCCCGGTTAAAATGCGGATATAGTTTTTACGCATGCGCCCAGAAATATGAGCAGTTATTATGTGTCCATTTTCTAGTTCAACCCTAAACATGGTGTTAGGTAGTGTTTCAATTACCGTACCACCCATTTCTATATGTTCTTCTTTAGCCATCTTGCTCTCTTTAGTTAATCAATATATTTTTTTTAAAACAATAGTTGCACTTATTTTAACAAACTAGTAATATAAATTAAGAAATATTGTAATATTTAACGCAACTGCTTTATTGGGAGCTTATATGTTAAATCAAATAATTGTAATTGTAACACATAGTCCTATTAGCAGTAATAAACTATTGTTAAGAAGTATACAACAAAAAGGTCTTGATACCAAGTTTGCTATAATTGTTAATTATGTAAAAAAAGAAAATCTTGTTGATGATATATATAAATCAAAATTTAATTTTGAATATTTCATGCCTACTAAAGATGTTTCAGAGCAACATATTGCGTTTAAAGATTCTTTACCTGGGAAAGAAAAAACATTTTATTTAACTGAAGTAGTCGAAAAATGCTTTAATTGTTTAATGCAATCTGTACCGGATTTAATGAATAAAAATAGGTCTTCACTTTTTGATTTTCATCTGTTTGTTGAGGTAAATCTAGCAGACGTAGGTGGTGAATTATTAACAAAAGACTTTCATGATGCAGTGTATTTTTTTGGTAACTATTTTAAAAGATTAGTGAAGCCATGTTTAAATCATTATTATGTATATGGATATAGTCAAACGCAGATTGCGCGAGAGAAAGCTACAAGATATTTTGATGGTGAATTAGTAGATAATTTACAATTAGATATTTCAATTGACAGAACTGCTGTTGATATAAAAGAAAAGATAAATGAATATATTTATCCTCCTGAAATTTCAATAGATTGTTCTCATGTGGAAGAAAAAGCAGATGGTCAAAATATAATAGAAGATGCTCATCCGGATCTGGTGCAAGCATATGATGCGTCTAGAGAAGTTAGAGCTGGTTCTGTTGCTTCTGATTTTGAAAACTACTCTCATTTAACTGTACTTCAGAATAATTTTGTAGGGATAGAGTATTCTATACCTCTTGAATCTATAAATAATTATTTTGAGCGAATTAACAACGATAATGAAATTGCTGATATAGTTACACGTTTCTCTCAAGATTCGAGAGATGTCGATATTGTAGAGAATAATTCTTTTATAGTAAATAATGACGATGAAATGACGGATGGAATTATGCGTTTTTCACAGGATTCACGCGATGATAATTCTTCTTCGATTGCTGTGGCAGAGATGAGTTCACATAAGTTTACTTCAAAAGATAGTACACATGTTATATCTTTTGAAGGTGCTGACGGTTTTCGAAGTTCTGACAGTATAGAAGAATCTGATATTTCGAAGTTTAAATCTATTGTATCACAAAAGCCGAATAAATATTCTTTTTTTGATTATAAAAAAATTGGGAAAAACGCAAGTGTTGCTTCAGAAAACGTAGATGTAAGGATTCCTAATTCAGCAATATTAGATTCTAATCGTGAGCCAAATTTTGAGAAAGATTCCGATAATAAAAAGCACGAAATAGCTAGTTGTTGCGTTGTTTCTTAGAATTTTTTGCACCATACGTATTTTTTTGCAATATATTTCATGAATATATTGTTATATATCTATTTTTTGTATATATTCCACGGCTGTTTATTTAAATATTTGCGTTATCCTTAATTTAACGCTATTGTGCTCAGGATGATAGTAGATAAATTTGTTGTATAGCTAATAATGAAACCTGTTAGTTATCTTTATTTACAATATTTTGATAATGGTACTATAATGAAGTTAAGGGTTTTAGTTAAGTTTTATATATGTTTTGCCGTGGAGGGTAAGATGTCTTCAAATACAGATTATGATTATTCAAGTCAAAGTATTGATTATAATTTCGATAGTGATGAAGATGAGATAGAGGAATCAGAACATAGAAAAGATGTTCGTCGTCGTCTTGAAGCAAAGCTTGAGCGTAAACGCCTTAAAGCTGAGCTTGAAGATTATGAAGGTGAATTGGATAGTGATTTTGATTGGGATGATGTTGATAATTAATCATCGTCCGAACCGCGCCCGTAAGGGAGCGGAGATTTTTTTCGAAAATTTCTGAAGTTAGAAATTTTCGAAATATTGTGTTGATTGTATTAAGTCAATGAGTTGGTGATTACCTTCTAAAAATTCATGTTTCGTTAATTCATCTGAGTGCACCCATCTTAGACCAACTTGATTTTCAAGGCATTTGGCAATAACGGTATACTTGGTAATTTTATAAACTAGTAACTCTACCTGCCTTTCAGGATAGGTGTAGTTTATTTGGGTAAATAACCTGCATTTTTGAATATCTATTCCAACTTCTTCTTTTATTTCACGATGTAATGCTTGTTCTGGGGTTTCATTTAGATTTATCTTTCCACCAGGAAGCTCCCATTTATATGGGTGTTGGCTGGTTGGTCCGCGTTGGGATATTAAAATTTTTTGATTATTATCATATATTATTGCTATTGCAACTTTTATCATTGTCAGTTAGACCAAAATTTTGCAGATTATTGTGTATAAAACTCGTAGGTTGGGCTGTAAAGCCCAACAAAAGATTCTTACATGCGTGGCAGAGAAGCATAATCTTCGTCCCAAAGTTTATGAGACGACGTAAACGCCTCCTCAGCTTTAACGGATTTAAATAAAAATCATCCAAGATTTATTTATTTAATCCTGCCATGAGAATTACGGAAAAAAGATAATTATCAGATCTTACGTTGGGCTTTGCAGCCCAACCTACGTTTTATTTAAATTGTGCCGTGACAATTTTTATATTTTTTCCCTGAACCACATGTACATAGATCATTTCTACCTATTTTCTTGCCACTTCTTTTTAATTGGATAACTTGAGAATCATCGTCTAAGCTCTCTTCATTGTGATGTAGGGTCAGACTAAGATCTGTCTCGGCTTTTCTTTGTTCCTCAACAAGATTTATATCCTCTTCATTAGCAATTTCTACTGATGTATGAAATTTAATAATGTCATATTTTAATTCGTATAACATTTTAGTAAATAGTTCGAACGATTCGCGCTTGTATTCTTGACGTGGATCTTTTTGTGCATAGCCACGTAAATGTATGCCTTGGCGTAGATATTCCATTGAGGATAAGTGCTCCCTCCAATGATTATCCATAGCTTGTAAAATAACAGATTTCTCAAATTGCTTTAATATTTCTCTGCCCAACCGTTCTTCTTTATTTTTGTATAAATCTACGAAGATATCAATAATTTTGTCTTTTATTCCTTCAGGTGAAATCGAGTTATCTTCATCTATCCAATTTTGGATATTGGCATTTACACGAAAATCTTCCGCAAGGATTTTAGTTAGATTTTCGACATCCCATTGATCTTCTAGGCTATTTTCAGGTATGTAAGCATCAACTAAACGTATAATCACGTCAGTTCGCATTCTTTCAATTACTTCTTTAGGATCATCCATGCGCATAAGTTCCGCACGTTGAGAGTAAATTACCTTACGTTGATCGTTTGCAACATTATCGTAACCTAAAAGTTGCTTACGAATGTCAAAATGATGGCCTTCAAGCTTTCTTTGTGCGTTTTCTATAGCTCTTGTAACCAGGCTATGTTCAATTGGCTCACCAGCTTCCATACCTAATTTACGCATTATCATTGCTACTCTTTCTGATGCAAAAATACGCATTAGATTATCTTCTAAGGATAAGTAAAAACGTGAGCTACCTGGGTCTCCTTGTCTACCAGATCTTCCGCGCAATTGGTTATCAATGCGCCGAGATTCATGTCTTTCAGAGCCAATAATTCTAAGCCCTCCGGCTTTAATTACTGTATCATGACGTTGTTGCCAGTTGCTTTTAATTTTCTGTATTGTTTGCTCATCAGCATCGATGTTTTCAAGTTCGGCTTCTAAACTACCACCAAGTACGATATCAGTACCTCGACCTGCCATATTGGTAGCGATTGTGACAACGCCTGGTCTGCCAGCTTCAGCAATAATATGCGCTTCTTTTTCGTGAAATTTAGCGTTTAATACCTGATGTTTAATTTTAGCTTTTTTAAGTAAATCACTTAATACTTCCGAAGCTTCAATTGATGCAGTACCAACTAGTACTGGTTGGTTATTTGCAACACAGTTTTTAATGTCTTTTATTATCGCTGTGTTTTTGTCTTCTTGAGTTAAATATACTAAATCTGATTCATCTTTACGGATCATATTTTTATTGGTAGGAATTACTACTACTTCTAAATTGTATATTTGTTGGAATTCATATGCTTCAGTATCAGCTGTACCAGTCATTCCAGAAAGTTTATTGTATAGTCTGAAAAAATTTTGAAAGGTAATTGATGCTAGAGTTTGATTTTCATTTTGGATTGCTACATTTTCTTTCGCTTCCATAGCTTGATGTAAGCCATCAGACCATCTGCGCCCAGGCATTGTGCGACCTGTATGTTCGTCGACTATTACAACTTGGTTATTTTGAACTATATAATCAACATCACGATGAAACATTGATTGTGCTCTTAGAGCAGCGTTTACATGGTGCATAAGCATAATATTACCAGCATGATATAAGCTATCACCAGGTTTTATTAATTTAGCTTTTACCATGAGCTCTTCAACATGTTGATGACCACTTTCAGTCAAATAAGCTTGTTTTTGTTTCTCGTCAATAGTGTAATCACCGCCATCACCTTCTTCTTTTTGCAATTTGAGATTTTGCATAAGGGAGTTGATAGTGATATATAAAGATGAGCTATCTTCAGCGGCTCCTGAGATAATGAGCGGGGTTCTTGCTTCGTCGATTAAAATTGAGTCTACCTCGTCGACGATTGCAAAGTTTAATTCTTTTTGTACTTTATCTTCTAGGCTAAATGCCATGTTATCACGTAGATAGTCAAATCCAAATTCATTATTGGTTCCATATAGAATATCTGCTTTATATGCTGCTTGTTTGTCCGCATGCGGCATGTCAGGATAGATAACGTCAACACTCATATCAAGAAATTCATATACTGGCGCCATCCAGCTACTATCACGTTTAGCAAGATAGTCATTTACTGTTACAACGTGTACACCAAGACCTGAAAGGGCGTTTAGGTATGCCGGTAAGGTTGCACTTAAAGTTTTTCCTTCACCGGTACGCATTTCAGCTATTTTGCCTTCGTGTAGTACCATTCCACCAATCATTTGCACATCGAAGTGTCTAAGCCCTAATGTACGTACAGATGCTTCTCTGACTAGTGCAAAAGCTTCAGGTAATATATCATCTAATGTTTCGCCAGACGCAAGTCTAGTTTTAAATTTGCCAGTTTTACTTTTAAGCTGCTCGGAAGTTAAGGATTGCATTTCCTTTTCGAAAAAATTGATGGTTTTAAGAGTTTTTTCCATTCTTCTTATAGTGCGCTCGTTACGGCTACCAAATATACTTTTCATTAATGTATTGAGCATGTATCTTTTTTCCTGTAAAATTGTTGGTATATAATTTACTTGATATTCAGGTAAATTCCAATAGTTCTAGTCAATATACTCCATGTACGGATTATTTTTGTATGATATACTATGTTTAAATTCAGTTAATTTAATGCCTGTAATAGAAAGACTAACCGATGTTTCGTCCATTATAGATTCACCGAATTTGTATATTATTCTTTCTTTACCTATACATGCATTTTTATCATTTGTAGATGATTTTGCTTTAATTTTAATATTTTGATTTGCATGCAAATCAACCATGTTGCTACCATATTTTTTGGTTAACATCTGCATAGTTTGTTTGGGAGATAAAATAACCGCAGAAGCATTATTACCACCAAATCCTTTGGAATTTATGATGGTTGCTAATATTTCCTCGCCATTTTCACCGACACACATATGATCAGTTAATATTTTAAGATTAGATTGATGAACATCTTCAGCAATATGGTCAATTGTTTTAATTCCAGGTATCCATCCGTACTTCCAAACTCCTAATGTGGCAGCTAATTGGTCACCGCCGGCAACGCTCACTGAGTGTCCAATATAGGATTTGATAGCGGTTACAGGCCAATTAGTAATGTTAAATGTTTTAGCTACTTCATTTAAAATATGGCTTTCTGTGACTCGGTTTTGAGGTGTGCCTGTGCCGTGTGCTTGGATGTAGGTTTTATTTAAATTATTTTCACCTAATATTTGTTTAGCTAAAGCTGTGGCTTTTGCTATGGTAATGTAGTTACCAATTCCTGGGCTTGCAATGGATTTTTTATTAGCATCAGCATTTATAAATACGTCTGCGACGGATCCATATATATTCATACCCAATTTTAGAGCTAACTCATCTTCCATTAATACAAAAAATTGTACTGACTCAGCTAATGTAAAACCACTGTTTGTTGAAAAAGGGCGGCAAGAGCGGCGATTATTGGGGAGAGTGGTACCATCTAATTCACATAAGCTCTCATCCGTTGCGAGAGCTCCCATTACTCTGAAACCATTAATAATATCTGAAACAATAGGAGCTTCAGCATTTCCTACGAATACAACTTTAGCTTTTCCAGTTTGAATATCAATTGCGCCTTGGCGTAGATTATACAGAAAAGATGCACAGGCACCGATATTATTTCCAGTTGTACCAACGCTATTTAAAATATAACTATTTACAAAGTCAGCTGGCATTTCAGCAAGAGATAGTGCCATCATTTTAGAATTAATGCGTTGCCCTAAGAGAGGATTGCTAACCAAGCCAACTAAAGAGTTTTCATCAACTTGTGACAAACCGCTACCAGCATAAACAGCTACCTCGTCAGGATAAATATGTTCAAGAATTTCATCCCATTCTATTCCTAAGGAATTTAAGGCATCAGATGCGCCATAAACTGTGAGTTGTAAACCACGTGGGTGGTGAATCGAATGATATAATTCGCTTGGCTCAAAGCCATCAGGAATTGCTCCACCACTTGAGACAGGGTTTTTTATTGCATCTGGAATGAGAATTTCTAATTCAGCGTCTGTGTGAGCTATTATTTCACCAGAGTCTAGTTTTTCAATTTTAAGTTTATTGATTAGTTCCGGTGATAATTTAGACTTATTAATAGTAAAAATTGTACCAGAAGATTTTAATGTAGCTTTGTGATTAACAGGTACTTTGTCTGGGTCAAATAATTTTATTCTTCTAATTAAAGTACCAAGTTTGATTTTTTCTATATCAGAGGCGGTTAGTTCAGAAGCGGTTGATATTTGCATGCGATTAGCAAAATCATGCCATGTGTCTTCTAACTGTGCATCTGATAGCACGTCACAAATCATCCTTTTATAACTATGAAATCCAGAAGTACGGCCAGCTGAATTCATTCCACCTTGACCAACAATGACTGCTAATTTTGTCATGTTAACATTACGCCTCAATTTAAAAACTTAGAGTTTACGAAAATATATTGCCACATGATAACATAACTATGATTAAATTTGCTTATTTATCTCATGAGTTTTTAAGTTAAATCCTTGCTTTTTATATTCACGGTATAGTTTGCGGGAGTTTTCTTTGCTTGTATCATCTGGATTAACTATTTCAATTATTCTTAAAAACTTCATATAAAAGTCAGGATATTGCGGTGCCATATTGATTAAAATATCATTAAATCCGCGCGGCTCTGTAGTGTATCCTAGCTGAATAGCAGGCGGTGGCTCTGGGCCTTCGCCTTGGATATTATGCGGTAAAAAGCTATCAGGTTTGTAGGTCCAAAGTAATTCATCTAAACTATTTGTTGCTTCTTGATTAGCACAATATATGAAAATTTTATGACCAAGTTTGTAAGCTTTTTCAATTATTCTACATGCCAACAATTCTTTGGTAATATTTGACTCTGGTTGTAATAGGTAAAAATCAACTTGCATTTGCAATTTCACGTATTAATTCTATTAATAAAGGGACTGGTCTTCCAGTTGCAGTGCGATTTTTGCCAGATATCCATGCAGTTCCTGCGATATCTAGGTGTGCCCATGGGTATTTGCTTGTAAACCTAGATAAAAAGCTTGCAGCGACAATTGTGCCTGCTATTTTTTCATTTGGGGAATTTAGCATATCAGCAACTGGGCTTGTTAAAAGTTCGTTAATTTGCTCATCTATGGGTAACCGCCATGTTTTATCATCAGAATTTTCTGAAGCCTTTAATATTGCTGTAGCGAGTTTTTCATCACTAGTCATGAGGCCTGTTATTTCATTACCAAGTGCTATGATAACTGCGCCGGTAAGCGTTGCGATATCTATTACAAACTTAGGATTGAATTTTTCTGCATAAGTTAAGGCGTCTGCAAGAACGAGACGTCCTTCGGCATCTGTATTAGTAATTTCTATTGTTTGTCCTGATAAGCTCGTAACAACATCCCCAGGTTTGATAGCATTGCCTCCAGGCATGTTTTCTGCGCATGCAAGAAGACCCACAATATTTATTGGTAATGACATTAAAGCAGCGGCTTTAATTGTGCCTAAAACACTTGCCGCTCCGCACATATCGTATTTCATTTCTTCCATATATAAAGGAGGTTTTAATGATATACCTCCGGAATCAAAGGTAATGCCTTTGCCAACTAGGACTATTGGTTGGACATTTTCTTTTGCGCCATTATATTTTATTTCAATTAGTTTCGCGTATTCTTTACTGCCTTTGGCTACAGCTAATAATGAATTCATACCAATTTTTTGTAACTTCTCTTCGCTTAAAACTTTGGTTTCTATATTTGCAAAGTCTTTGTCTAATTTTGTTGCAATGTCCGCTAAATAAGATGGAGTGCAGATATTTGCTGGAAGGTTCCCAAGGTTGCGTGTGAGAGTGATACCTTTAGCAATAGCTACTGCATTGTTAATGGTTTTATCTTGAGCGCCATCAATACAAAATTCGACAGCCTTAAGTTTGTGATTTTTTTTATCTTTAGTTTTATAGTCTAGAAATTGGTAGCGCTGGGATTCAATTTGTAAAATCATTTTTTCAAGTTGCCAATCAGTATCAAACTTATTAATTTGGGGTACGTATATAATTGTTGATTTGGCTTTTTGCTCAAATAAAAAATTAGTCATTTTCTTGATAACGTCTTTTAATTTTTTAGAGTTAAAATCAGTTTGTTTGCCACAATTTATGAAGTAAAAATGATTGGTTGAATGGTAAATTGATATCCAGTTAAATTCTTCTTCAAGAATATTGCTAAGAATGTCTTTTAAGTACTGATAATCCAATCCAAGTTTTTTTCCAAGCTCGTTAAAATCTACTTGATTAGATATTCCGCAGCAAAAGTAAGTTTTATCATGTTTTCCAGGTAGAGAAGTTAGGCTATATTGCATGGTATTAAGGTAAAGTATGTAATTTTTAATATCGTAGCGCATCGTAGGCTGGGCTGTAAAGCCCAGCGTTTAAAAATGGTATAGTTTATACATGAAGATTGTTTGTTGGACTTTGCAGTTAAATACAAATAATTAATTACGTTATATTTTATACATAGAATTTCGTGAGATTTTCAGGTATAATGTGGACCATTTAACTTTGGAGATTTTTATGGCTGTTGAATATACATTGTCCATCATTAAACCTGATGCGATTGCTAAGAACGTTATAGGGGAAATTTATTCACGTTTTGAAAAAGCTGGTTTGCATATAGCTGCTGCAAAAATGTTACAATTGAGTGAAGATGATGCTAAGCAATTTTATGCTGTGCATAAAGAGCGTCCGTTTTATAATGATTTAGTTAAGTTCATGATTTCTGGCCCAGTTATGGTACAGGTTTTAAAAGGTGAAAACGCGATTGCTAAACACCGTGATGTCATGGGCGCTACTAATCCACGTGAAGCAGCTCCAGGAACGATTCGTGCTGATTTTGCAGATAGTATAGATGCAAATGCAGTGCATGGGTCAGATGCTGCTGATACTGCGCGTCAAGAAATTGAATTTTTCTTCTCTGAAGAAGATATTTGTAAGTAATTATTATCATGTCTTCTAAAGTTAATTTGCTTGATTTTAATATTCAAAAAATGACTGAGTTTTTCTCTAGTATTGGAGAAAAACCCTTTCGTGCTTGTCAAGTATTTAAGTGGATTCATCAAGCAGGGTTTAATAACTTTCAAGACATGACAAATTTATCTAAAAATTTACGTCTTAAGCTTAGTGAAATAGCAGAAGTAAAAATCCCAACAATTATACATGCACATAAATCAGCGGATGGTACTCATAAATGGTTGTTAAAGCTTGATTGCGGGAATAGCATTGAAACTGTATTTATTCCAGAACTTAAACGTGGAACTTTATGTGTGTCATCGCAAGTAGGTTGCGCGCTTAATTGTAGTTTTTGTTCAACAGGCAAACAAGGTTTTAATCGCAACTTAAGTGTGGCTGAAATCATTGGCCAAGTTTGGTTAGCAAGTCATGAATTAGCTAAGCAAAATGTAGAGGTTGGTATAACTAATGTTGTGATGATGGGCATGGGTGAGCCACTCTTAAATTTTGATGCAGTTGTCGCGGCTATGGATATCATGATGGATGATAATGCATATGGTTTATCCAAAAGACGTGTCACATTAAGCACTTCTGGAATTGTGCCTGATATGTATAAACTACGCGACATGAGCCCTGTATCATTAGCAGTTTCTTTGCATGCACCGAATGATAGGCTTCGTGATATATTGGTCCCAATTAATAAAAAATATCCATTAGTTGAACTTATGGAAGTATGTAAAAATTATTTTGTTAATGAGCCAAGACGAGTAGTTACTTTTGAATATGTAATGTTAAAAGGGATAAACGATAGTTTAGAGCATGCTGCTGAATTAATAGAGTTGTTACAAGATGTACCTTGTAAAGTTAATTTAATACCATTTAATCCTTTCCCGATGACCCAATATCAACGCTCATCAAATAATGCCATCAACTTATTTAAAGATAAACTGATGGAACATGGTATAAACACAATTACACGTAAAACTCGTGGTGATGATATTGATGCAGCATGTGGTCAGTTAGCTGGGAAAGTGATTTTTGATAGGACTTCTAGGTCAGAAGCATGGAAAAAACAAACAGAGCTTATGTAATTTTCATACTGATTTTGCTTTCTTGGTTTTTACAAGCTTGTGTTAATAATCAACAACACTCAAACGACGAGCTTTCCGCACAATATAACATGCGTTTAGGATTAGCTTATCTTAGCCAGGGTAATATGCCGTTAGCTAAGAGTAAATTGTTACGTGCATTAAAGCAATCACCGCGAGATGCTAATGTAAATTCTGCCTTAGCTTACTTTTTTGAACGGACTATGGATATGAATTTAGCTGATAAATATTATAAGATAGCAGTTAATTTATCTGCTAACAGCGGGGCTCAGTTAAATAATTACGCAAGCTTTTTATGTAGAACAGGGCAATTTCAAAAAGCAAGTCGATATTTTATGTTGGCTATTAATGATGTACACTATGCAGATACTGCGAAAGTGTTTGAAAGTGCTGGCCAATGTAGTTTAGCAGCCGGTAATAAACAGCAGGCTAAAGTGTATTTTAAGCAGGCTATAGATAAAGATCCCAGGCTTAAAAAGTCGTTGGGTAAATTGGTTTGAGTTATTGAGTTTTCTACATATTTTCGAGCGAGACTCGAATTTTATGGAGCTGAAAATTAAAATTAGTGAGGAGATAAAATGAATAATACAGATAGACTAGATGAAGAGACAGTTCTAGTTATTGAAAAGCCTGGTTTTATCCTTGCTACGCATAGAGAAGAGTTAAATTATTCTCAGGAATACGTTGCAGATAAATTGCATTTGCGTCTTCGCATAGTCGAATTATTAGAAGAAGATGATTATCATAATATGCCAGAGCCTGTGTTTATTAAAGGATATATACGCGCTTATGCGAAGTTGCTTGGTATAGCGGCAGATCCATTATTAGAAATTTTTAACAAAATCCATGGGAAAGAGAAAAAGCTTGAGAAAGCATTATGGCAAAGTAAGCGCCAAAGTAATAAAGCTGAGCGTGTTATTCGTTTGATTACAACAGGATTTGTTTTAATGGTTGTAGTTGCTGTAATTATCTGGTGGCGTGGTAATAAAGAAAATGAGCATATTTTCTCTGCTAATTTTCAGACTATAGAAAAGACTAGTGAAAAGACGAGTGAAAATGATATTAGATTAACTGATTTATCTAAAATGCGTTCGCTTTTATCTTCTTCAGGTGCTGATTTTAATCAGGAGCAAAGAGGTGGTTGATAGAATTCAAGCAATTCGTGGGATGAGTGATGTTTTGCCTGAAGAAGGATATAAGTGGTTATATATAGAAGAGATTTTTGCTAACTGTCTTAAGTCCTATGGTTATAAGCATATTCGTACACCATTACTTGAAAGTACAGATTTATTTCACCGTTCAATCGGTGAAGTAACTGATATAGTTGAAAAAGAGATGTATACCTTTACAGATCTTAATTCCGATAGTTTAACTCTACGTCCAGAAGGGACAGCTGGTTGTGTGCGCGCATGTCTTGAGCATGGACTTTTACATAATCAACAGCAAAAACTATGGTATTTAGGTCCAATGTTTCGGCATGAAAGACCACAAAAGGGTCGGTATCGCCAGTTTTATCAATTTGGAGTTGAAGTATTTGGTATTAATGGGGTTGTTATTGAGCTTGAGATTATTTTAATTTGCAAGAAAATTTGGTCTCTTCTTGGTTTAGATGGGCAATTAGAATTACAAATAAATACTCTTGGAGATACAGAAGATAGGTTGCAATATCGTCAAGCTTTGGTAGATTATTTTCAAGATAATTATGCACAGCTAGATGCAGATAGTAAAAATAGACTCACAAAAAATCCATTGCGTATTTTAGATAGTAAAAATCCAGAAATGCAGAATTTAATTAAAGCTGCGCCGAAATTAATTGATTGCATTAAGGCAGAAAGTAAGGCTAAATTCACAGAGTTTTGTTTTGGTCTAGATGCTTTGGATATTAAATATGTAATAAATCCTTGTTTAGTAAGAGGATTAGATTATTATGGGCATTTGGTTTTTGAATGGGTAACGGATAAACTAGGTAGTCAAGCAACCGTTTGTGCTGGTGGCAGGTATGATAAACTTGTTGAGCAACTTGGTGGTAAAGAAACAAAAGCAATCGGATTTGCTTTAGGAATTGAAAGATTATTATTATTGTCTGAAATTCCTGAACAAGAAAATACAGATATATATATAATTGCTGATGCAAATGCTAATATACTTCTGGCAATGCAATTGGCAGAAAAAATTCGTGACGATTTTAATTTAAATGTTACTGTAAATTTAGGTATGGAAAAATTTAAATCGCAGTTTAAAAAAGCTGATAAAAGTGGCGCAAAACTTGCGTTGATTATTGGTGAAGATGAGTTGCAGAAAAATATGATTAGTTTAAAATTTTTAAGAAACGATGAGCAACAGCAAACAATTAAACAGTCAGAGTTGTATGCACAATTAACCACAATATTTGGAGATTAGAATGACTGTATATATGTCTGAGGAAGAGCAAGTAGAGATGCTCAAATCTTGGTGGAAAAAGTATGGGAATATAGTAACTGTTATAATTTCCTTAATATTATTATCGATAGCAGGATTTAGATATTGGAATTGGCATAAGACTAGTATAGAGCAGCAAGCTTCTGCAATATATGAAAGGATGATGGTTGCTTATGCGAATAATGATTATAAGCAAATAAAAAGTAATTCCCAAAGATTAATTGATGACTTCAAATCAACGATATACGCTGATGTTGCCCACTTAACTATAGCTAAAGTCGCGGTAAATCGTGAAAAATACCAGAAGGCTCAAAAATCATTGAGTTTAGTTATTGCTAATTCAAAATCGCCTATTATAGTAAGCATTGCGAGAGTTAGAATGGCTAGACTTTATCTTAATGAAAAAAAATACGCTGAAGCAAATGTTGAGATTAATAAGGTTACAGATAAATCTTTACAGTCAATTGTGAGTGAAATTGAAGGTGATATTGCATTAGCACAAAATAAAAGAAAAGATGCGATTCAACATTATAAACAAGCCATGCTAGAAGTTGAAAAAATCGGTGGCGCTAATGTTTTTTTAGAAATGAAGTCTAATAGTCTCTTTGCTGGTGGTATTGAAACAGCGTAATTATCGAATTTTCGTTATGGCTCGGTTACTCACGAAACTGATACACGTGAAATTGACACATGTGAAATTGACATACGCGAAACCGAGCCGCGCGCGTAAGCAAGCGGAGATTTTAAACCGAATAAAAAATAGGGTTCCAAAGCTTGCAGAGTAATCCAGG
>CAZADN010000020.1:0-17210 GCA_964483895.1 uncultured Legionellaceae bacterium | reverse complement strand
GCATTTCTTCTAAAACTCAAAAAAATAACCCCTAATGCTATTTTCACAGGCATAGATCTTTCAAAAGAAATGTTAAAACAAGCAAAAAATCTCCTTGATTTTACAGCAATCGAAGCTAGTGCGGCAAACGCCACACAATATTTACCTGCACATAGTCAAGATTTAGTTATGGCACACTTTATTAATGCGTATATACCAACAGATGTATTATTTCACGAAGCACAAATGCTAACTAGGGCTAATGGATATTTCTCTATTATTACCACAACATATGAATCATTCCCCTTAGCACAAAAATATTTAGCTGAATTTATCGCTAAAGGCACAATATATAGCAATATCGTTGGTCATTATTATAAAGAAGTAGTTAAAAAAACCACTGTCGCAAGTGGCAAAGATGATCTATTAAACTTAATAAGACAACATAACTTTTCTATAGTGTCTCACGAAAGAGTTAAAATCGAGTTAAGTTTTAAAAATATTGATGAGCTATTATTATTCGGTATAGAAGGTTCTTGGTTTATAAATGTGCTTTCAATTCCAACCTTGCTTCCTAAAAACTTTTTATTGCAGCGTATTAGAAAATTATTCGAAAAAATATTCGTCTTTCCATATCATGACACTCATATTATCGATGTGGTATTAGCTAAAAAATAATTAGATTTGAAATTTACAGATTAATTTTAGCCATTTTACCGCCACTTGACCGATAATTATACCGCGGTGCTTCTGGAGGATATCCAAACCCGCGATCAGCTAATCTTTTAATAATTTGTAAATATTTCTCACCCCATTCACCAGGATCAAAATTTGTTACTACAACATTATGATTTAAATTAATAATGGATTCAAAAGCCTTGCGTTGTCCTAATTGATGACCATCAAAACTTACTTCTGACTCAATCTCACCTTCACCACCACTTTTTATTTTCTGAATAAGAATCCCTATCATCTTTTCAATTGTATAATAAAATTTACACATAGAAGCGCCTACTGTATACATTTCACTACCTTTGGAAGTCGAAAGAATATTTCCATAATCAAATATTGGATAAACAAACTCTAATTCATTAGTTTCGCTGACTATTTCTGGTTCAATAATTGTAACAACATCATAGGGAAGAACACTTGGCGTAAGAATTTCAAGCTCAAAATATGCCCAGTTACACCATATCTGATAAATACCAGTAACTTGACCTAATAAATCAAGATCATCTGCTGTAGCAAACATTGTATCGTCATAATCTTCTGGATTTACCGTAAGTTCAGCTTCAGCAGAGTTATCAGGATTTCCTTCTTCAGCAATATCATCATCTACCATAATTTCTCCAGAATATCTATCTCACTACAATCTCCGCTTCCTTACGGTCGCGGCTCTGATCTGCTACCTTAATAATGCTAAAATTTTCAACCAAACAAATAATTACAAACCACAACAGACGCAACAATTCCAGCTAAATCAGCCAATAAGCCTGCCGGAATGGCATGTCTTGTATGCCGAATACTTATTGAGCCAAAATAAATTGCAATAACATAAAACGTAGTTTCAGTACTTCCCATCATGGTTGCGGCAGTTTTCGCTATTAATGAATCTCCGCCATGTTGTTGAATTAAATCTACCATAACTCCGTTTGCAGCCCCACCAGAAAAAGGCCTAATCAATGCTAAAGGCAAAAGCTCAGGTGACATACCAATTGCTGATAACATTGGTGCAAGAACCTGATTTACAAGTTCAAAAAAACCTGAGGCTCTTAACATCCCTATTCCAACTAATAATGCTATCAAATATGGTATAAGACTAACTATTAATTCAAAACCATCCTTAGCACCTAAGATAAAAGCATCAAATACATTAACTTTTTTAAATGCTCCATAAAGAGGAATTCCAACAACAAAAGTTAAAAATAAAAGATTTGAAATACTGCTCGCAACCGTGTTCATAAGTTACCTATTGGTTTAATTCTATATAACGGTAATTTACCCAATTGCTTAACGACAATAATTGCAACTATAGTTGAAAAAAATGTTGCTATTAAAGAACTAAAAATTACACTCGTTGGATTAGTTGAACCATTAGCAGCGAGATAGGCAATAGCTGTAGCTGGAATTAATTGGACGCTAGATGTATTAACCGCTAAAAAAGTACACATAGCATTGCTCGCCGTGTGCGCATGTTCATTTAGTTTTTGTAATTCGCGCATAGCTTGTAAACCAAATGGAGTTGCAGCATTTGCCATACCTAACATATTTGCCGAAATATTTAATATCATCGCACCCATTGCAGGATGGTCTTCTGGAACTTCTGGAAAAAGAAACCGCATAATAGGACTTAAAAGCTTAGCCATTTTATTAACTAAACCTGATTCAGTTGCAATTCTCATAATCCCAAGCCATAATGACATCATCCCAGTTAATCCTAAAGCAACTTCAAATGCTAATTTCGCATATTCAGTAACAGCATTAACAACCGCATCTAAGCGGCCGGTAAATGCCCCTACTATTACTGAAATTACAAGCATTGCTAGCCAAATAACATTTAACACCCTTGCTCCTTGCCAGACATATAGATAAACTACTATCAAAACATAACACCCATTATTTTTCAAATCTAATTAAGGCTTAGCATGAAAAAAATATCTAGTTTGCTTGTATTAATATTATTTTTTACTATTTCTATTCAAGCAGCTACTCCAGAAAACAATGCAGATGCAAACATTACAACAATTTTAAATAGCCTTAATCACATGCGATTTAAAAGTCTTCAGGATAAAGTTGCCTATATTAATCAATTATTTTTTAATAAACCATATGCTTTTAATGCCTTGGGGGAAGGTAATCTTGGAGAGTTTGATGATAATCCTCTATATAGAGTCGATGTTTTTGATTGTGAAACTTATGTAGATACAGTAATTGCACTTGCTCTTGCGAGTGATTTGCCTAGTTTTAAGGATATAATTAACAAAATTAGATATAAAGACGGTAACGTATCCTTTACAAATCGCAATCATTTTACCTGTTTGGATTGGAATAAAAACAACCAAAAACAACTTTTAACTAAAGATATTACTACTAACATTAAAGATAAACATTATAATTATGTTGCTAAGAATGCAGAAGCTTATATTGATAAACCAAATTGGTATAAAAACTTACCGATTTCAAGAGTTAGACTACAAGCTTTAAATAATATAGAACGTGCTAAAAAACTAAATGTATTACACGCAAAAGGTGCTGATTTCAAAAAGGAACTCTCAACTATTGCATACGTGCCACTAGATAAAATATTTCCCAATGACGATGAAGTTGACATGCAAATTATAAAACAAATACCCAATGGCGCAATAATTGAAATTGTTAGGCCAAACTGGGATTTATATAAAGTTATTGGCACTAATTTGAATGTTTCCCATTTAGGTTTTGTCGTTTGGGAAAATAATCAACCTTATTTTATCCATGCCTCATCAGATAAACTGATGGTAGTTAAAACCCCTTTACTTGAATATTTAAAAATAGCTCAAAAAAGCCCTACTATTAAGGGTATAAATATTCAAATAATTCTGTAAAAATACATATAAAACCCTCCGCTTGCTTACGCGCGCGGCTCTGATTTACTCGATGCACTACATATTTTATATCGATAATAATTATTTTTTATGCTATCATTGTTCGTTTTAAACAAGGCCTAAACCAATAAAATGCATCCACTATTAAATATCGCAATTTCCGCAGCACGCCAAGCTGGAAGTATAATTTTACGCTATTCTGAACAGATATATCGCTTAAAAATTCACGAAAAAAGTGCTAACGATTTTTGTAGTGAAGTAGATCTTAAATCTGAGCAAGAAATTATTAATACGATATTAAAAGCATATCCAAAACATAGCATCCTCTCAGAAGAATATGGAAGCATTGATAATGAGCCAGACTATCAATGGATTATTGACCCATTAGATGGAACAGGTAATTATTTGCATGGTTTTCCATATTATTGTGTGTCTATTGCAATCTTACATAAAAACCAAGTTGAGCATGCTGTTATCTATGACCCACTGCGACATGAATGTTTTTCTGCAAGCAGAGGTCGTGGTGCTCTTCTTAACAATAACCGGATTCGTATATCTCCTAAGACTAAACTCTCTGATTGTGTAATTAGCATCCAATTACCAGTTAGAAAGAGCGAGTTTGTACAAGAGCACATTAATTGGTATCAAAACGCCGCACTTGAGTTTGGTGGAATCCGTTCAACTGGTTCTGCGGCACTAGATCTTGCTTATGTTGCGGCAGGTAGGCTTGATGGTTGTATCTTAAAATATCTAAAATCATGGGATCTTGCGGCTGGTAGTTTAATTATCGAAGAAGCCGGTGGGTTTATAAGTGATATTAATGATGGTAAAAATTATTTAAATAATGGTAGCATTATGGCTGCTGCACCTAAAGTTTTTAAAAAACTACAAGAAACTATTAAATAATGAACCAAAGATCTTTTTTAAAATGGCCTGGTAATAAATATAATTGCTTAAAGTATATATTACCGGAGTTTCCAAAATCTAAAAGACTAATTGAACCATTTACTGGCTCAGCCACTATTTTTTTAAACTCAAATTTTTCACATAGCATTTTGGCAGAAGAAAATCTTGATTTGATTAATTTATTTAAATCAATAAAATCAGGAGGTGAAAACTTTATTTTATATTGTTAGAGTTTTTTTACTGCTGAAAACAATCAAAAAGAAAAATACTATTTTTTCCGCGATAAATTTAATCAAGAATCTGACATCATCGAGCGTTCCGCTCTTTTTTTATATCTTAATAAACATGGTTATAATGGCTTATGCCGATATAATAGTAGCGGCATTTATAATGTACCATTTGGACGTTATACTAAACCATATTTTCCGAACAACGAATTATTAGCATTCATTCAAAAAAGCAGCTGCGCCCAATTTGTTCATGCTGATTTTCAAGAAACATTTAAACTAGCTGAACCGGGTGATTTTATATATTGCGATCCACCCTATTCCCCTATTCAACAAGAATCAAATTTTTCTGCATATACTAAAAATAAATTTGGTGCTGAAGATCATATTAAACTTGCAAAACTTGCGAAAGAAGCAGCTTCTAATGGCATTAAAGTTATTATATCAAACCATGATACGGAATTTACACGGGAAAATTATGCTGGAGCAGAAATAAAAACATATTCTGTTAGGCGCTATATTAGTAGAGATATTGATAATCGCCTTTACGCTCGTGAATTAATCGCAATATTTTAACGAGTATCAATTTTTAATAAACAAAAAAATTATTCCTGCAATTGCCAAAAATGGTCCGAAAGCAATCGGTGTATTTTTAGATTTTTGTGAAAGTAATAAATAAATTGCCCCAAAAATCAACCCTAGTGTTGAGGAAACTATTAATATCTTTGAAAGTGCAAATACACCAAACCAAGCTCCTAACGCAGCAAATAATTTAAAATCTCCTCCACCCATGCCAACTTTACCAGTAAAAAGATAATATAAATTTATAATAACCCATAAGCTTAGATAACCAGCTATAGCTCCATAAATAGCATCAGGTAAACTTGTATATAAGCCATTAACATTCGCCAATAATCCAATCCATAACAAAGAAAGAGTAAGGCAATCTGGTAAAATTTGGGTTTTAATATCAATAAAAACCAAGCAAATCATTATCCAAATAAATACCAAAATATAAACAACCTGCCAATTATAACCAAACCAATAAATAGCCAACATAGAAAAAACAGCGGTTAACATCTCAACAATTGGATAAATCCAGGAAATTTTGCCTTTACACTTGAAACACCTCCCGCCTAAAATAAAAAAACTTAAAATTGGTATATTATGCCAGAAAGGGATTTTTGCATTACAATGCACGCAATGCGATGGTACGTTTACTATGTTTAAATAAGGTAACTCGATATTTAATGGGATTTTTAGAGCTGCATGACAGTTTTTTTCAAGCTCATAACGCATGATTTTGGGTAACCGCACAATCAGAACATTTAAGAAACTGCCGATGCATAAAAACAACAAACAAAGCAAAACATAATTTACAATCATACTAATGTCCCAATATTAATAATTGGATAATAAATAGTAAAAACTAAAAAACCTATTATTAACCCTAAAAAAACCATGATTAATGGCTCTGATAATGCACTAAGCGTATCAAATGTGCGTTGAATATCTATATCATAAAAGTTTGCTAGATATTTTAGCATTTCTTCTAGATTTGATGATTCATCTCCCAATCCCAATATATTTATAACTGATATTGGAAAAAAACCTGTATGCTTTAATGCAACTTTAAAACTTTCACCGCTGCTAATCTTGATACTCAAATTATCAATAAAATTAATATAAAGATGATTTTTAGATATTAATTTTGCATACTGCAAACAGCCTGGTAATGGCGTGCCCGAAGTATAAGTTACGTATAAAATATTTATACATTTAGCCAAGATTATTTTATGCAAAAACTTCCCAAATAATGGGGTGAATAATAATATTTTATCAATTAATCTTACAACTCGCGGCGAATGCTTATATATAAAAATATTAGAAACAACAAATGTTAATGCAGATATCAATAATAGTAACAAATTATTATTGATAAAATTAGTTAAAGATAAAATAAATTGCGTTGGCCTTGGCAAATCACCACCTAAATTTACATAAAGTGTACTAAATTGCGGTATAACAAACAGAACAATACTTGCTAAAACCACTAATGTTAAACCTAACAAAAGCGCAGGATATAATAAAATTTTTTGGAGCCTTTGTTTTAATTGTTCGATTTGCTGCAAATAATTAGTAAGTTTTACAAAAACTAAATTTGCTTCGCCGCTTTTTTCAGCAATCTCAACCATATTACAATAAAACGCATTAAATATATCTGGGTACTTACGAATACTAGCGGAAAACTGCATGCCAGACTCTACATCACTGATAATATTATTTAATAAATATTTAAATATATTATTACTTTGATAATTTACAGCTAATTTTATAGCATGTGCCAAAGACAAACCTGACACTAAGGTTACTGATGTTTGCTGAGTAAATGCTAATAAATCTTTAGCTGCTATATAATTACCCAACAAAAACGTTTTAAAAGTAATCTTACGTGCAATATATTTAGTAATAACTTTACTACTGGCTAATACTTCCATAGCTTTAATTCTAGAATCAGCAACTATATAACCAGAATATATATCACCAAGATAATTTATTCCCCGCCAAAAATATATGTTAGATTTCAACCACACGCCGTAACTCCTCTATACTCGTAATCCCAGCGCGTACTAAATTTAAGCCCGTATTTTTAATCAGCTGCATCCCCTCTTGGCAGGCTAACTCCTCAAAAGTGTTTACATTAAAATAATGTAACGCTATATTTTTAGTCAATTTACTAGAAATTGTCATTGTTTCAAAAAGTCCAACTCGACCATGATAACCGGAAATACACTGCTTACATCCAAGATTTTGCTTATCTACATCTAGAGAAAAACAATATTTACATAATTTTCTAACCAATCTTTGTGCAATAATAAGACGTAATGAATTTAACAAATTATATATTGGAATACCGATATTAATTAACCGACTTATAGTTTGCGCAGCACTATTAGTATGTAAGCTTGCCAAAACTAAATGCCCAGTTTCAGCAGCTTGAATTGCAATCTTTGCTGTTTCTAGATCACGAATTTCACCTATCATGATTATGTCAGGATCTTGTCTTAAAATTGATCTTAAAGTGGTTGCAAAGCTTAAACCTGCTTTGGAGTTTACCTGAATTTGATTCACTCCAGAAATATTCATCTCTACAGGATCTTCAACCGATATAATATTAACTGCTGCATTATTTAAATAAGTAAGAGCGGTATAAAGAGTAGTTGATTTACCACTCCCAGTTGGACCAGTGACTAAAATCAGACCTTGCGCGCATTCTAAAGCCTCTAAAAAAACCGCTTTATCACGCGTTTCCATTTGTAAAGCATCTATTGTTAAACTTTCTACATTAGCTTTATTTAAAAGCCGTATAACAATTTTTTCACCATCGACAGTTGGGCAGATACTTACACGACAATCAATTGAGTGTTGTGGTTCCGATAAAAATGTAAACCTTCCATCCTGAGGGAGTCTATGTTCAACGATATTTAAATTCGCTAATATTTTAACTCTTGAACATACTCTAGAAGCTAATACAGGCGCGATATTTGATATGCTGTGTAATAATCCATCAATTCGATATCTAATCCGATAACCATCAATAAATGGTTCAATATGCACATCTGAAGCCCTATTGCTTATCGAATCTTTAATCAAAGCATTCACTAATTTAACTACAGGCTCTTCAACGTTAATATCAACTATTTTATCTGAAATAGGCAATATATCTGAAATATTTAACGGTTTTTGAGATAAAAAAGTATGCAATTCACTGCGAAAATTATAAAACTCATTTTCCATAATATAATCACTTGCGAGGTTTCCTTAATAGCAATGAATATACATCATAAAAACAAGCGAAACAATAAGTTTCGCATCAAATTCAAAGCAATCACTGCAATCTACTTGACCTGCAGTTATCTTTCTGCTAAATTTTGATGTTTTTGTGAGAGCTCAATTTATGAGCTGAATGCATTTAGCGTTTTTACTATGAGAGTTTGGTTATGAAAAAGGCGATACATCCCGAATATGAAACAATACAAGTAACCTGTAGTTGTGGACATGTTACTGAAACAAGATCCACTTTATGCGCACCACTAACTATAGAAGTGTGTGCAAATTGCCATCCATTTTATACTGGCAAACAAAAAATTATTGATACTGGCGGTCGAGTTCAGAAGTTTAATGAACGTTATGGTAGAAGTAAAAAAGCTAAGAATGACGAAAAGTAGTATTTATTAATAATTGGCACGTCAACTTTGATGTGCCAACTTTAAATAACACTGTCCTAAATATTTACCAACCGCACCATTATTTAAGGAAGATAGCTTACTATGAGTGACACTGTTTTAAAACAACGAGCGCTACATTACCACGCTAACCCTATCCCAGGCAAACTTGCAATTGCCATTACTAAACCTACTAATAACCAAGATGATTTATCTCTAGCATACTCTCCAGGAGTTGCTGAGCCAGTTAATGCCATTGCTAATAAGCCACAAGATGTTTACCGTTATACCTCTAAGGGTAATCTAGTTGCGGTAATGACAAATGGAACAGCGGTTCTAGGTTTAGGTGATGTAGGTCCTTTGGCTAGTAAACCTGTAATGGAAGGCAAAGCAGTATTATTCAAACGTTTTGCGAATATCGATGTATTTGATATTGAAGTAGATGCTAAATCTCCGCACGATTTTATTGCCACAGCCAAAAGCATTGCCCCAACATTTGGTGGAATCAACCTAGAAGATATTAAAGCACCTGAATGCTTTGAAATCGAGCAAATTCTATGTGAACAACTTGATATACCTGTATTTCATGATGATCAACATGGCACAGCAATCGTAATCGCTGCTGGACTGCTTAACGCGCTAGAAATACAAGGCAAAAAACTTTCTGAAGCCAAAATAGTTTGTATCGGCGCAGGCGCGGCTGGTATTGCCTCAATGCGTCTTTTAGTAGCTCTTGGCGCAAATAAAGGCAATATGTTGCTCCTAGATAGAAAAGGAGTAATTCATTCTGGACGTGAAGATTTAAACGCTTATAAATTTGCCTTTGCTGTAACTACTGACAAACGCACTTTAGAAGATGCCCTAGAAGGCGCAGATGTATTTATCGGCCTTGCCAGACCAAACTTACTTAATGCAGAATTACTCAAAAAAATGGCAAGCAAACCAGTAATTTTTGCTTTATCCAATCCAGATCCAGAAATCAAACCAGAACTTGCAAAAAGAGTATGTGATGATTTAATTATCGCAACCGGACGCAGTGACTATCCAAATCAAGTTAATAACGTTCTGTGTTTCCCATATATATTCAGAGGTGCACTTGATGTAAGAGCAACTTGCATAAATCAATCCATGCAAATTGCGGCAGTTGAAGCTATTCGTCATTTAGTACACGAACCTGTTCCACAAGCCGTAATTGATAGTTATCCAAATGTTGATAACTGGGAGTTTGGTCCTGAATATATTCTTCCAAAACCAACAGACCCACGTCTTTTCGACAGAGTATCTTCAGCTGTTGCCAAAGCGGCGATTTCTAGCTGCGTTAATAGACTTAACGAAAAAGGGGAACTAATTTCTAAAATATATGAAGATTAACTGAATTCTTAGCTTTTTATAACCGTAGGTTGGGCTATTGCCCAACATGTTCGTAGTTCGTGCCATATCTCATAATGTTAAGGGGAACCATATTGAACAAGAGTCTTAAAATAAATATTGCAGCTTGGTTTGCGTGCTTTATAGGCGCAGTTTATTATGCTTATGAATACTTAATCAGAATTGCACCAAGTGCTATGGAATTACCACTACGCGATCATTTTGCTCTTTCTGCAACTGGCTTTGGGCTTTTGTCGTCAATGTATTATTACGCATATGTTCCAATGCAGCTTCCTGTTGGCATGTTAATGGATAGATTCGGTCCACGCCGTCTTTTAACGTTCGCATGTGCGGTTTGTGCATTTGGATGTATATTGTTTGCTACAACTAAACTATTCGGAATAGCAATTGTTGCACGTATCTTAATGGGCATTGGTTCAGCTTTTGCTTTTGTTGGTGTATTAAAAATTGCAACAATTTGGTTTTCTGAAGATAAACTTGCAATGATAGCAGGATTTGCATCCGCACTTGGCACAATTGGTGCTATGGCTGGTGATAATATTATGACTCACATTATACTTGTATCAGGTTGGCAAGAAACAACTATGTGGACTGCGGTTATTGGGATAGTATTAACAGTTATAATCTGGTTTTCTATACATGACCACAAACGTGATGATGCAAGTGGTGGTACTATCGATACTTTTAATAAAAACTTTGCAGATCTATTTATCATTCTTAAAAGCAAACAAATTTGGATAAATGGTGCTTTTGGTTGTCTAGTTTATCTACCAACCACTGTATTTGCAGAATTATGGGGCATACCATACTTAGAAAATGCACGTGGACTATCAGCTCCAGATGCAAGTTTTGCTAACTCTTTAGTGTTTTTAGGTTTTGCTATTGGCGCTCCTATTATGGGGATGATATCTGATAGAATTCATAGCCGTAAATTACCAATGTCAATAGGTGCTATTGCTGCAACTATTTTCATCACTATAATTATTTATTTACCAAATATGAGTCAAAATACATTATATATGTGTATTTTTGCTCTTGGGTTATCTTACAGCTGCCAATCTATTGTTTTTGCTGTTGGTAGAGAAGTAAGTCCAAGTGAAGCAGCTGGTACTGCGTTTGCTGTTACAAATATGATAGTTATGCTAGGCGCTATGTTCATTCAGCCGTTGGTTGGAAGATTACTTGATTATAGCTTCACATCTAAAATGTCAGCTGAAGCTCTTAGCAACTTAGCTGCAGAGAATGTTAGCCGTTTATATACTGCTGCTGATTACCAGTTTGCAATAGCAGTTATACCAATTGGAATGTTCATTGCTGCTATATTAACTTTCTTTATCAAAGAAACTCATGCGAAAGCGAGTGCCTAAATTATATATAAGTAGATACTATGACTAGAGATAACAAAAAAATCCTGTTAGGCATCATAATATGCACTGTTGGCGCATTATTTTATTGCTATGAATTTGTTCTAAGGATTGTGCCTGGAATTTTACAAACTGAAATTTCTGCATCTTTTGGTAATCTGTCTGCTACGACATTTGGTCAATTATCTGCTTTATATTATTTTGCTTATTCACCAATGCAATTGCCGGTTGGCATTTTGATTGATAGATTCGGAGCGCGAATCCTTCTAACTCTTGCGTGTCTTAGTTGTACTCTAGGTTCATTAATGTTTAGTTACTCAACTTCATTAACCGTTGCTGGGGCTGGAAGATTTCTTGTTGGATTTGGATCATCTTTTGCTTTTGTTGGAGTTTTATCCTGCGCTATAGCATGGTTACCATACAGATATTTCTCATTGGTGGCTGGGTTAATGACAACGATTGGAATGCTTGGTTTAGTATTTGGTGAAATACAGTTAACTGAATTGGCTAAGCATTCAAGTCTCAATAGCATTTTATTTATGCTAGTAATCATTGGGATTATAATGACTATTACTTTATTCTTAGTAGTCAGAGATAATAAGCAAGAAAAAGCTTGTCAAAAAATATCTTTTTATGATTTCTTAAAAGATGTACTTCAAGTACTTAAAACACCAGAGATCTGGATAATAGGAGCTATTGCTGCATTTCTATACACATCACTTTCAGTTTTCGGTGAACTTTGGGGTAAATCTTATTTAGAAACAGCGCATAATCTTACTAAGTCACAAGCAGCTAATACAATATCTTGGATGTTTGTTGGCTGGGCAATTGGCGCTCCTTTAGGTGGTTACTTATCTGATAAATATAAAAATAGGATTATACCTTTATTAATTGGTGCAATCTTTGCACTGATGTTTATTGCTATAATTTTATATGTACCACATATTTCCTATACATCTTTAAATGCCTTAATTTTATTTTATGGAATATTCAGCGCGACTGAAATAGTTGCATTCATAATGGCAAATGAGTTCATTAAAAAAGCCATGCCTGGCACTGTTTTTGCAATAATTAACTTAATCGTTACAATCTGTGGAGCTGTATTTCAACCATTATTTGGCAAATTATTAGATATATTTAGTGATAATAAAGTTGTCAATCAAGTACACGTTTATAGTATAAATGATTACAAACTAGCTATGTCATTAATCCCAGTTTCACTCGCTCTAACAATTATATTATTAATCTACATGCAATTTAAGCGTAAAAAATAGATAAGATGTTGGGCTTTACAGCCCAACTCACGATCTTCAACTATAAAAAACCAAGCAATTTTTTAATATTTTATTGACATCAATAGGATTATTAGAGAATCTATTATACGGCAGGACTTACGAAAAACCCCGATCTCTGTATTGGATTTAGTATTTAATTAGGTCATTTAGTAATCTAAACTCCCGAATTCAAATACTAAATTCGCCTTGACCTCGGAGTTTATCGTAAGTCCTGTTGTATATTAGTCTACTGTAAAATAATCTGCTCAATACAAAAGGACAATAACAAAATGAACATGAATGTTCTGCGGGGTAAGTTATTAAAAAATAATGTTATTTGCATAAATATACTTTGCCTCCTAGTAGCAAAAGTGTCTTATGCTGACTATATAACAGTTTATGGATTCGATGCAGCTGAAAATTATAAGCATAAACATCCAGGTTCTACTTATTTAGTCCAAGTTGCAAGTTTTAGCAAAGAACAAAGCGCTATAAATTATCAAATGGAACTACAAAAAACCAGTAAGTTTCAAGTTAATGTAAACCCTAAAATTGTTAATAATAAAAAAGTATATGCCGTAGTCATAGGTCCAATTCAGCCAAATAACAAGATAATTGTTCCAATAGCAAATCAAGAGTCAAATCATCAAGCAAATTTTTTTACTAAAATAACCAAACTAACAAACGTACACAACTTATTTACAAAATCTAACAAACAATCCATCAAGACTGATTCTATGCAAGCAACACATAAAGTAGAAATTAACGATAGCCATAAATCTACATCTCAATTTTTAAATAAATATCTACAACCAATAAAATTCCCTGGTAATCAAAGCATGAATAACTGGTGGTCAAAAAGTAATTGGTATCTATCTATTGGCGGTGGTGAACAATTCCCAAATGATGGTAATACTGTATACGTTAATAATGGCAGTTCTTTCCCAAGTCCTTATAACACGGATATTTATAGCGGCTCATCACGAACAAATGATGGAATATTTACATTAGCTGGCGGCAGAACATGGAGTACGAGTAATCACTACATCCCTGCATATTCTATTGGAGTTATGTGGCAAGACCTATTTAGAAATAAATTAAATGGACAAATTACACAAAACTCTGACCCTGACTTTTTGAATTATAATTATGAATTAAGCACAGCATCCAACGTAATATTAGGCTATAGTAAAATAAATATACTCAACTACAAAAAAGTTTTACCTTATTTTAACGTAGGAATTGGTGGCACAATCAATCGTACTAAAAACTACCATGAAGAAGCTCTTGAGAACGTTACAGCAAGAGTAAGTCCTCAATTTAAATCTGATTCTAAAACCCAATTTGCTTATTTATTAGGTGCTGGGTTTGATGTACTAGCTAATGACAATATCTCCCTAAGTGCTGGTTACAACTATCTAAATACTGGCAAACTTGCAACAGGTTATGGGGTGTCAACTTGGTCAACAACCAGACTTGATTACGGCACAGGCTCAACTAATGAAGTCTTGATTACGCTCAACTACAAATTCAATAAAAACCGTATTTTATCTTGAGGAATTTATGAAAAAAAATTTTAAAATTATTTTAACAGCTTTGCTTGCATTTATAATTTATCCTTTAACAAGCCATGCTGGAAAAGATCCAATAAAATGGAGCCTAAATCGCACCTTTCAAATCCCAGTTATTTCAGGGCGTGCCTACTCAATTACTTATACGTTTACTAATCAATTACCTTTACAATTAATAAAGCCTCTCGTTATATATAAATCAGCGAGTCCAGCCTCAGAATTCTCATATGAAGATAATTGTTCAGGCGTAAAATTACAACCCAAACAATCTTGTACTGTTAGTGTAATTTTAACACCAATCGTTAATGGTCAAAAAACAGTTCAACTAACCATCGGTGGCTACGATGACGACCGCGTTAATGTACCAGAAATTATCACAAGTGGTATAGGTGGTTCTGCTTCGGCAAATAGCGTTCTTGGCGCAACTACTCAATCTTTACCATACCAATCAACTGTAGGTAGTTCAAATAGTTTCACTTTTACTTATACTAATTATGGCTCAGTCCCAGCAACCAACGTCATGAGTAACGTTACACAATCATCTAATGGAACCCTAACAGTTACAACCAATACTTGTAGTCCTAATGGAGACCCAGGTACTATCCCAAATAGAGCAGACAATGGTTCTTGTATAATATCTGGCACCTACACTCCAAGTGGTGCCAGCGGCAACCAAACTGTTACTGGAACAATAACATTCGACGGTGCAAAAGGCAGTCCTGCATCAACTTTCACATACACAACTTATCAAGAAAGTGATGCAAACCTTATTGCCTCTTTAATCGTTCCTGATTATTTACCACCGATTATGACACCATCAGGAGCAACCTATCCTACTTATTTTCTATTTACAAATGATGGGCCGGATCAAGTCGACTTTGCAGGAAGTCATGTAGGCACAATAACCTGCTTAGATAGTAATAGCCAAACTTGCGGAACATGTACATCTAGTGGATGTACTGCAGGTACAGCAGGTAATTATCTCAGTGGATTTTCTAGCGATTGTAATACTAACTTAATTGAACCTAATCCAGCATTTGCATCTTGCGAACTACAAGCAAGTTTCAGTGCACCTGCAGCAACTTCTCCTTCTTTAACAACTTACACTATTACCGGCACTGTAGATTATACTGTTGATAGCACTCCTGGGACTCAACATGCATCAATATCAACTGCAGGCACAGTAGTAAGCACACGCCCTACAACCAGAACTGTAAAACTTGTTAATAATTGCACTTTCCCAGTTTGGTATTCTTTTCATGGAGCCTCGGTTTCAGGAAGTTGCAGTACATCGACTGGTTTAGGTTGTAACCCTGGGACAAGTTGTGACCAAGCAAATGGCGCTTGCTATTGGACCAATCCAGCACCTGACACTGGTTACAGTTATCAACTTACTCAAAATGGTGGAATTGCCTATTCAACTATCCCAGCATATGATTATGGTGGCGTACAATGGAGTGGTAACGTTTCCGCAAGATTAAATTGTACTGACAGCTCTTGTGCGCAAGCTGGTTGTGGTAATGTTGGTGGTAACTCTTCGTGTCCCGCTGGCATTGGATTTACCCAACCATCTACTTTAGCGGAATTCACTATGAATGTATCAAGCTCAGACAGTTATGATGTTGAAACAATTAATGGCTTCCAAGTACCTATTAGTATGCAGCCAGTTTATTATTTTAATGGTACATCAGCTATACTTGCAACACCTGATAACTACACTTGCGGGTCACCAGGTAGTTATAACGGCAATGGAACGAGTATCGTAAATGGCTTTGGTGCGTGCAACTGGGAAAATGTAAGTTTACCAAGCCCAAGTGGTGGTACAAACAAAAGTAGCGGTTACTATTGGGTTACTGGTGGAGGTACAGGCTGTAATATTTCAAGTGGTACAACACAATGCGATAGCGGGCAATTATGTGGAATAGCAATCGATAATTCTACAAATGCTTTAACTACAGTATGCGGAAATTTCTTAGGTTATTGGACAGCAGATCAAATCTGCTCGTATAGCAGCATTCCTTCATCTGTTGAATCATTTTTTAATTGTACAACAAAAATATCTACTCTACCTGAATCGTCAGGATTACCTTTCCCAAGCGGCTCAACTTTATATGACCTATATAAATGCCACGTTCCAAATAACGATCCATACCCTTTATATAACTCTTGCTACAATCCGTATTCAGGTAGCACTTCTTCAGAAATTGATACTTGCTGCGGATGCGTTAACTGGTGGGATCCAAGCGTAACTAATGGCCAAACAATAGACTCAAATGATAATGCTCAAAGTTGCGGTAGCCAAATTGACCCAGTATGGACAACCTATGTCCAGCCAATGGTACAATGGATGAAAGCAATATGTCCATCAATTTATACATATCAATTTGATGATAAAACTAGCGGCTTTAGCTGTTCAAATAATCTACCAAATGAAGCAAACTCTGTAGGATATATTATTACATTTTGCGAAGGTAATTCTGGACTTCCATCAGGGGCAACTGACGCCAGATAGTGTATTATCTGTAGTTTGAATTAAGCAAATCTTAATTCAAACTACAATTTTATTTATTCCCCATCAACGCAGAATATTTTCACATTGAATTAGAGCTCTTTCTAATTACAAGCTTATTTTAACATTAGAGTTCTTTCCAAACCCTATTTATTCAACTCATAGTTGTAAATTCCCGCAA
>CAZADN010000019.1:0-17794 GCA_964483895.1 uncultured Legionellaceae bacterium | reverse complement strand
AGTTATATATTTTGTAATCCAACTCTCCTTGAGAGTAAGAATATTTGCTCAATTGCATTATCACCAACAGCTAAGCACCCGACAGATGAGTTTTTGCCGTGAATAAATATATCACCACCAAGTTTGTGTCTACCATCGCGAATGGCATGTGCTCTATCAAAATCATTAGGATAATTTATCATTAATGATAAATGCCATCTGCTAAAAGGATTAAACATAGTAAGTTTATATATTCCTTCAGGAATTTGCCCATCATTTTCTTTGAGTTTCGGACCCAAGATACCACTGTATGCGGTTAATGGAAAAGAAGAAATGTAACGCCAAACCTCACTAGAATCTTGTGCCCATAGTTCAATATTTTGTTCTTGTTTAAAAGCTAGTAAAGCTATTTTTTTAGGTGGGTAAGAGACGCCAGATTTTAGAAATTTGGCCATGAGTAAAGGTTCTTTGGTAATGCTGTAGCGCGCTATAGCTTGATCAACAGCATGATTTGTTGAAATATGAGAAGACATGGCCAAGCATTCGAAGCTTAGCAACGATATACATAGACCTATAATATTTATTAAGTATGTTCTTCGCTTATTCATAAGAAAATATTATCAAGTATTAATAGATCTGGCAATTGTTAGAAATAAAATATCAGAATAAATACGTGCTTAGCGCTCCTCAACCCCTAGTATTATGTCATTTATTGTGTATATTATTTAAGACATGGTTCTGACTATAATGGAGTATAGTGTGAATAAATTACAAGGTAATTTAGTTAAACAAGGAATTGTGAGTGCTGTTTTACTGCTTGGAATAAACTCTTTTGCTATCGGTTCTGATGAGGATTATAGATACTCTAGATATTGTGAGGTAATACTTGGTAAAGGACTGAAAGCTTCAGTATATACTACTTTTAAATCAAATGGTTGCCCGCAAAATATGTGGGGTAATTTAGACGTTAAACTAATAAAACGTCAGAACAAAGCTAGTTTTATTTATTTGAATGGTCCTAGATATTATGTTTTTGATAAATATACCTTTCAGAAAACTCCACAGGTTGGAGATGTAAAATTTTTTGGTGGTCTGAAAATGCGTAAGGCGGCCAGTGTTAAAATTAGTCTAAGCGATATTATTAAAGGGTTTAGACCATATATAGAACATCAAGTTTATCGCCGGACGACTTGGGTATATCAAGCTGGTAAGCCTATTTATGAGTTGATTAGTCCAAAAAATAAAGTTTACATTATGCAATCTTACTCAGATGAAATTGTAAAACAAAATGCTACAAGTCTTGCTAATTTAGGCAGAACATTACATCTTCCAAAAGGATGGCTCTTTAAAACTGGAATTTTGAAAAAAGATGCTGAATTAATCACCGAGAATAATGTAGCTATAGTTACGCAAGATAATGTGAAAAATACTTATCAATTATCTAGTCGAGATCTTTTAGATTTCAAAAATTAGTAACTTTGGATTAGTTATTTCACGTAGATTTTTGTTATAGTTGTGAATTTTAATATCAAGGATACGATATTTCTTGATAGATGGAAGTAGGGGATTGAAGAGAGAGTTCTCGTCTAAGGTTTTTGCATCTTCTTTGCTGATGTCGTTCTCATCGTCAAGATCAGTTGCCAAAACTATACTTCCTATCCAAAGCGGATAATTTGCGTCAGTAATTTTATAATTTGAGCGCCATAAGCGTAATATGTAAAAATTTCCGGTTTCATGATCGTTATTGATCATAATTAATTCTGGCCTTTTATTTAAGTAAAGCTGCTCCATTATTGGTAGTTTAATTTCTGAATGTTTACCATCTATCCGAATCATTAAAGAGTAAAATACAGAGCTAACTTTTTTGTTCCATCCGTTAGCACTTAAATTATTTTCTAAGTCTTTAAGCGAACCTAAATATTGAATATTAAATATTCCGATTTTATTACCAATACGGTCGGTTGTATAAAGAGGCAGTATAGGTTTTTTTTGTTGCCACCAGGATTTCTTTAATAATTTATGGTGAGATAATTCAATGGTATGAGTTTTTAAAATTGTATCGCCATATTTGTAATATTCAGCTGCAGTAATAGTACACAAAGTAACAATTGCGATAATTACAGTTAAGTTAATTTTATGCTTTTTAATTGGTTTTCTTTGATAAAATATCCAGTGGATAATGCCGATACAAAATCCTATGAAATAAGAAGCTAAGACCGTAAATAGCCAATTATCGCCTAAGTATATAGAAGATAACCCTGATAAACATAAAATAATAAATAAAATTAATCTTAAGAGATAATATTGAATTTCTCGTCGATTAAATTCAATTAAATAATACATAATAAAGTTAAATAAAGCCGTTGCCCAAGTTAAACTTATTACCGGGAAAGTCGCGTCTATATATAACTGATATACATTGGTTGTATTTGGCACATTAATTAATAAAGAAATAACATAAACAACTAAAATTGAGCTAATAACTAAGCTTGTTAGAAATTTTACCAGACGTAAATCTTTAGCGGTAATAGCTGCGCCAAATAAGATGCTGAATAAGGCTAATAAAGGTATTGGGCTAGTTATCAGATTTATGATTATAAATGTTATATCTAAATATTGAGTGCGAATACCTTGGAAGAAAAAAGCTATTGCGCCATTTACATCATTTATCCAACTATTTTGCAATACAAAAAAACTAATTATAATCGTGCAAATAAGGCTTAATATCCAAGAGAAAACCAGACTAATCAATAATCCATTTAGGGATTTTCGTTTATTTGTTTCTTTAAATATAACCTTTAAATATGGGTATTTTATAAACCATTTATATATTTTATCTAGGTTGTGATTATACCAGCGCGTTAAGGATTGGATACTTAAACGGATAACTTTACTTGTAATCCAAATAACCAATAGAGAAACAATTATTAAAAGAAATAATCGTCTAGCGCCCTCGGGTGATAATTGATGACTTGCTGTTCCTACTAAGTATCCTGGCATAATATATAGTAGAGACCAGCCAATAGCGGAGACAAAGTTTGCAAAGAAAAACAGGATTTTTGGCATATTCATAATGCCAGCAATCACGGGAATGATAGAGCGTAATGGACCAATAAATCTCCCTGTAACGACACTCTTACCACCATGTTTTAGAAAAAAATCCTTACCATAAAACATAAGGCTTGGGTATTTTTTAAATGGCCACATTTGGGCTAGTCTATCTCTATATATATAGCCAAGACCATAACTTGCGCCATCACCAGCAATAGCACCTAGAATTGCAGAAATTAGGGTAAAATCTATGCGCATAACTCCGGAACCGGCTAAAATACCGATGGCTGTCATTGTTAATGAGCCAGGGATGATACTACCGATTATTGCTAATGATTCGGTAAATGAAATTAAAAAAGTAATAAATAATGCAAATGTTGGGTTTACTTGTAACCAAGCTGTAAAAGGTTCAATATAGTCAACAAAGAAGTGCATGAGATTAGTTTTTTGTTAAAAGCTGAAGATACCTTAGTATTGGTTTTCTGTAAAGATTAACGGCATATTTTATTTATTTAAAATGAGTTATTATTTTAACTTTTAGTCACAATAAATTAAATAGTATACGTGCTTAAGCTCTACTCTTATGATATCCTTACGATATTTATTGAATAATAATCCGAAATATATGTCTAGATATTTAATAATTTTATTAATTTTTATAGGTGCTGCAAGTTTTGCAGCAAATGTTGATTACTCTAAATTAAATCCAGTTAAAATTGAACAGGATCTAGCTAATTGTCCAAATAAATCTCCACGAGTTAAACTTAGTTGTGCTGAGTTGAAAACTTTTGCTGAGCGTATTAATGATTTAGCAATCCAGTTACAAGTTGATAGGCAAGGTTATGGTAAAGCAATCTTAGCCTCACAAGAAAAGCTTGCTAAACAACAAGAATTATTGGTAAAAAATAAAGATAATAGACAATTATCTCAAGAAATAGCAGCTAATCAGCAAGAAATAAATGAAAGATTACTTTTAATTAAATGGCTTGAATCACCAAGGTGAAATTTATATAGGATATTTTTATTCATGAGAATTTTAATTAGTAATGATGATGGCGTATTAGCGCCTGGTATTGCTGTTTTAGCAGAGGAAATTGCCAAAATTGCTGATATAGACATTATTGCTCCAGACAGAAATAGAAGTGGGGCTAGTAACTCTTTGACTCTTTTAAATCCGTTACGCGTTAGTAAGCTTAGCAATGGTTCACATAGTGTTGATGGCACTCCAACTGATTGTGTGCACTTGGCGTTAACTGGTTATTTTTCTGAAAAGTATGACATGGTAATTTCTGGGATAAATGATGGATCTAATCTTGGTGATGATGTATTGTATTCTGGAACTATAGCAGCAGCGATGGAAGGATGTAACTTGGGATTGCCGGCTATTGCTGTTTCTTGTGTAAGTCATCATTCTAGTCAAAATTATGAGACGGCTGCGGTTTTCGCTCGTAAAATTGCAACTCAAGTGTTAAAAAGCAAACTTCCAAGTAATACTTTGTTGAATATAAATGTTCCAGATTTACCACTGTCAGAAGTGAAAGGTATTGAAATAACCCGTTTAGGCACAAGACATAATGCTGAGTCAACGAAAAAACTTCAAGACCCTCGCGGTAGGACTATATATTGGATAGGTGAGGCTGGCAAAGAAGCTGATGCTGGTGAAGGTACTGATTTTTATGCTGTTAAACGAGGCTTTGTTTCAGTTACGCCTATACATTTAGACATGACTAATTATAAAGTTTTTGCTAATGTAGCATCATGGTTAGATGGAATTACATTTTAAATATGAAAATTTTCTCTTATTTATACGATAGGACTATTTTTTGGTCCGGACATAAGCATGCAAGATATTATCTGGCTGGGGTTTCATTTATTGAGTCTAGTTTTTTCCCAATTCCTCCGGATATGATGTTAATCAGTATGGGTTTAGCGTCACCGAGAAGAGCTTGGTATAACGCTTTAATTGCTACTTTATTTTCAGTTGCAGGTGGAATTTTAGGTTATTACATTGGTATGTATGCTATTGGGTTTGTAGAACCTTATATTTTATCTTCTTCTATGGCAAAACATTATATTAACTTAAAAACTTGGTTAGATAACAGCAGTGTATGGTTGGTGGTTCTGGCTGGTATTACGCCTTTTCCATATAAAATTTTTACAATTACCGCCGGCGCTATGCATATGCCATTGCCGATTTTTATTATCGGTTCAATTATTGGACGAGGTATGCGTTTTTATTTGGTATCTGGTATTTTATACTTTGTTGGTGATTCTTTAGAGAGAAACTTACGTCGTTATATTGATTTTCTTGGGTACTTTATTTTAATTGTATTGTTCTTAGGTTATTGTATCTATAAATTGATATAGGATATCGTTATGTGCAAATGGTTAATTCTATTTGTAGTATTCGCATTGGTTTCTTGTGGAAATCGTGATATTCCAGCTCCAGTTGCGGATTTAGGCGTAAGTCCAGCGAATTTACCGACTTTTGGTCACAGAGTTAAGCGTGGTGAAACATTATATGCAATAGCTTTCTTATATGATGTTGATTATAAGCAGTTAGCGCGAATTAATAATATTAGCCCTCCATATACTTTAGCAGTTGGCCAATTAATACAGTTTCATACAACAATTAATCGTCCATCCCCAAGAAAATATTATAAACCATTGCGAAGAGCGTACATTCCAGCAGCACAGCCTCATTATATCGCACCTCAAAAAACATATTGGCAGAAAAGTAGCAAATGGCTTTGGCCTGTAAAAGGTTCGGTTAGAGCTTCTTTTGCACCATTTATGGCACGTAAAGGTATTGATATTGCAGGTAGAAAAGGTGATAAAGTTTATGCTGCGCAAAGTGGTGTAGTTGCCTATTCGGGTAGTGGCCTAGCTAATTATGGCAATTTAATTATCATAAAACATTCAAATAACTATTTGACAGCTTATGGTAATAACGCTCGAAATTTTGTTAAAGAAGGTCAATATGTCAATGCTGGACAAGCTATTGCTGAGATGGGAATCATTAATCATCAATATTATGGATTACATTTTGAAATTCGACAAAAGGGTAAGCCTTTAAATCCACTGATATTTTTAAGAAGATAGTTGGTTTGAAATTATAGATTTTCTAATGATTTTCGTTTACCTTATATTATGGACTTATAATTAGGTGCAAGTATGGATGAAAGCAAAAGCGCAGAAGTAGAAGAAGAGTTTAATGATGAAGTTCCTTTATTGGATGAGTCTGCAGAAGAAGATTTTGTAGAGGAAGAAAGTGAATCTGTCGAAGAGTATGATTTTAGCGATCATGAAGCGTTTCCAAGCTTTCAGTCACATTCTAAGCATATTGCAAAGTCTATGGATGCAACGCAATTATATTTAAACGAAATAGGTTTTTCGCCTTTATTATCAGCTGAAGAAGAAGTTATATATGCAAGACTTGCATTAAAAGGTGATGGTGAAGCACGTAAAAAAATGATTGAATCTAATTTGCGCTTGGTAGTTAAAATATCCAGAAGATATTTGCATCGTGGATTGCCATTATTAGATTTAATTGAAGAAGGTAATTTGGGATTAATGAAGTCGGTTGAGAAGTTTGATCCTGATAGGGGATTTAGATTTTCAACTTATGCAACTTGGTGGATTAGGCAAACAATAGAACGAGCCATCATGAATCAAACGCGTACAATCCGTTTGCCAATTCATGTACTAAAAGAATTAAATGTTTATTTGCGAGCCGCACGACAACTAACACAAAAGCTAGATCATGAACCATCACCCGAAGAAATTGCTGACATGTTAGATGTTCCTATAGAAGATGTTGAGAAATTGTTTTGTTTAAATGATAAAGTCACCTCGTTTGATAGTGCAATTGGTAACGAAGATGGTAAATCCTTATTAGATACTATCCCTGATGAAAATAGTATTAATCCTGCAATTTTACTTACAGATGAAAATCTAAGAGCGCAAATTGAAGGGATTTTAGATGAACTAACATATAATCAGCGCCAAGTTATTTCAAGACGATTTGGTTTAAGGGGGTTTGAAAAAGCAACTCTTGAAGAAGTCGGTGAAGAAATAAATCTAACTAGAGAAAGAGTGCGCCAAATTCAGGTTGAAGCGTTGAGGTCGTTACGTAAACACTTGGAAAGTATAGGCTTAAACCACGAAGATCTGTTTGATAATTAAACGTTCGTATAACCTGAAACGGTTGGAATGCAAAGCCCAACGAAGGGCATGATCTTTTCTTGCGGTTATCCGTTCGGCCTGAGGAGCAGCGAAGCAGCGTCTCGAAGGCTATCTATCTAGGTAAAGCCTTCGAGAAGTAAGCTTACGCAAAGAATAGCTCAGATCGAGCGATGGTTCGAGACGGTGCTTTGCACCTCCTCACCATGAGCGGCGGAGCGGTGCTTTGCACCTCCTTACCATGAGCGGATCGGAGTAAATCGACCAGCACTGTTCTTTTCCAATATTTTACCCGAAGGGTTTAGGTTACTCAGGCTGAACGGTATCAGTTTATCAAAAGCGTAGTTTTTACAAAAAACCACGCCAACAGTTAGAATAATCTTTTTGTCTGGTCTTATAAGCATCTTCGGTATATTGCCAAGCATCTTTAGTTTCAAACATAAAAGCTAAAGTTTCTTTATAGTATTCAGGTTTTAAATCGGACTTTAATGCAGCGCTATACGAACTAAAATCAGGTCCATGTGGGGTCATGCAATTATGAATACTAACCCCTCCAATTTCAAAATCACTATTTTTAGCATCATATTGTCCTTTTACCAGTCCCATAAACTCACTCATAATATTTCTATGAAAATAAGGTGGGCGAAAGGTTTTTTCAGCAACCATCCAACGAGGTGGGAAAATCACAAAATCTAGATTAGCAACTCCTGGAATTTCGCTTTCTGAGGTTAATACTGTGAAGATAGATGGATCAGGATGGTCAAAACTTACGGTATTAATTGTATTATAAAGTGATAAATCATACATATATGGGGCATAATTGCCATGCCAGGCTACGGTGTTTAATGGCGAGTTATTTTTGGAACTAATCCATATATTGTCTTGATACTTAGTATATAACTCTACATCACTATCTTTTTCTTCAAATGCAGCAGTTGGGTACAGAAAGTGCCGTGGATTAGCAAGGCCGTTTGCACCAATTGGACCAAGCTGTGGTAGACAGAGAGGCAACCCTTTATTTTCACAAATATATCCAGCTGCAGAATCAGTTGCTAAAATAACTTTGAAAAACACACCTTTAGGAATTACCGCTATCATGCCAGGAATAATTTCAAGATTTCCAAATTCTGTTGCTAGGACAATTTTTCCAAGATAAGGAACAAATAATAATTCACCATCATGATTTTTAAAATATTTATTCTCCATTGACTGATTGCAATGGTATAAATATCCATTAATATTTTGACTGCCAGCGATATGTGTTATTCCAGAAATAAAATCTGCACTTTGATTAATTGAGATTGCAGACCAGCGCAAAGGATTTGGGGCTTGTATTTTTGCAAACTGTTTGCAAAATATGATTTTACTTAATTCATAATCATTACTAGCAACAGAAGGTGATTTTTTATATAACCAAGATCGTAAATTATTATGTCTAAGTCTTGTAAAAGCACTGCCAGAAAGTTGTTCTGGATATAAATTATATTTACAGTTTTGTGGTGAATTTTGTTGATTAGGTAGAGCTCCTGGCATAGCTTCTGTTTGGTGATAATTACCAAAGCCTGATAAATACATACAAACTCCTTTTGATTGCTGGGCAAAGGCTCAGCCTATAATAAATATCCAAAGCTTATATAGTTGTCTGGATTTTGTAAAGCATTGCTTTTAACTTACTGTTACTTTAACCTTATATAAGAACATTACAAGGATGGTTGTTATGCGGCGACAGTGGTTTATCTTATTTGGTGTGTTTGCACTACTCATAATGTTACGGTTGTTAATTTGGGGCCATGAAAAATGGATTCCTTTTTTAGCAGTTATCGTATTTTTTGTTTGGTTACATGATACATTACAAAAACAAAGTGCTATAAGACGTAATTTTCCAGTGCTTGGCAATTTCCGCTATTTATTTGAGTTTATACGTCCGGAAATACAACAATATTTCATTGCTAATGATGAAGAGGAATTACCTTTTAATCGTGAGACACGTTCTGTAATTTATAGGCGCGCCAAAAATGTACGCGATACAATACCTTTTGGCACATCACAAGATATTTGGGAGGTTGGGTATACTTGGGTCGCCCATTCGTTGGCTCCTAAAGCTGTTGAGGATGTTGAAGCACGGATAATTGTTGGAGGGAGTGCTTGCACAAAACCATATTCAGCATCACGTTTAAATATTTCTGCTTTGAGTTTCGGTGCTTTGTCAGCTAATGCTATTATGGCTTTAAATAAAGGCGCAAAGTTTGGAAATTTCGCACACAATACCGGTGAGGGTGGATTGAGTAGTTATCATTTACAAGGCGGCGATATTGTATTTCAGTTTGGTACAGGATATTTTGGTTGTCGTGATGAAAATGGTAATTTTGATGATGAATTATTTAGAGAGATAGCAGAGCTTGATGTAGTAAAGATGATAGAGATTAAACTTTCGCAAGGAGCAAAGCCTGCACATGGAGGCATCCTTCCTGCAGCAAAATTAACTAAAGAAATAGCAGAAATTCGTAAAATTAAATTAGGCGCGGATGTTATTTCTCCACCAGCGCATACAGCTTTTTCAACTCCTAATGGTTTATTAGAGTTTGTGCAAAAATTACGTGAATTATCTGGAGGGAAACCAATAGGATTTAAATTATGTATCGGTAGAGTAGTTGAGTTATTTGCTATTTGCAAAGCGATGCTTGAGACAGGTTTATTGCCAGATTTTATTGCAATCGATGGTGCCGAAGGTGGGAGTGGTGCGGCACCTTTAGAGTTTTGTAATCGGATTGGTGAACCTTTAGATTCCGCATTATATTTAGTGCATAATGCTTTATTGGGTATAGTTCTTCGCGATAAAATTATGATAATATGTAGTGGCAAAGTCGCAACTGGATTTGATATGGTAGCTAAAATTGCATCTGGTGCTGATTTGTGTAACGCTGCCCGTTCAATGATGATGGCAGTTGGGTGTGTGCAATCTAAGCAATGTGATGCTAATACTTGTCCAACAGGGGTTGCGACGCAAAATCTTAGATTGCAAAAAGGTTTGGATGTTGATTCGAAAATGCAACGTGTAGCATCTTTTCATCGTAATACAATTCATAGCTTTTTGGAGATAGTAGGGGCGATGGGTTTAACTAATCCAAGTCAATTAAAACCATCCCATTTGATTCAAAGAGTTTCAAAACATGAGTCTAGGAATTTATCACAAATCTTAGAATATTTAGAACCAGGGCAATTATTGAGAGGCAATATTCCTGAGAAGTTTAGAGCCGATTGGGATGAAGCCAATTCAAACTTCTTTTAGGGTAATGAAGAAGACTTCCCGTAATCCGCTTGCGCTCCTTACGGGCTACATCAAAAATAAATTGTAGACTTCCCGTAATCCGCTTGCGCTCCTTACGGAGCTACATCAAAAATAAATTGTAGCCAGTAAGGAGCACAAGCGGATTACGGGAGATCCTCTACTTCACCAAATAAATCATATTCACTGCTGTCAGTAATTATAGCATGATATACATTACCAACCTTTAGAACCGAATTAGGTCTTAAGTAAACCAAACCATCGATTTCCGGCGCATCTCCTTGGCTTCTAGCGATAACTTCATCTTTGCTAATGCTATCAATTATAACCGGTATTGTTTTACCAATTTTTTCTTTTAATTTATTTTGACTAATGGTTGATTGTAATTGCATAAATCTATGTAGGCGTTCTTCTTTTATTTCTTCTGGTATTTGATTATCTAAAAGATTAGCAGTTGCTCCATCAACATTTGAGTATTTAAAGCATCCCACTCTGTCTAGTTTAGCAATTTTTATAAATTCTAAAAGTTCAGAAAACTCTTCCTCAGTTTCACCTGGGAAGCCTACAATAAATGTCGATCGTAAAGTTATGTCTGGACATATATCGCGCCATTTATGAATGCGATTTAAGGTATTTTCACTGCAAGCTGGGCGCTTCATAGCTTTTAAAATTCTTGAGTTTGCATGTTGTAATGGCACATCTAAGTATGGAAGAATTAGACCATCACGCATTAATGGAATAATCTCATCTACGTGCGGATATGGATATACGTAATGCAAACGCACCCACATATCAAGTTTTCCAAGTTCTTTACATAAGTCGAAGAATTTCGTCTTAATCGTTCTATCTTCCCACATTACATCTTTATAGCTCGTATCAATTCCATAAGCACTAGTATCTTGCGAGACAATTAAAAGTTCTTTAACCCCAGCATTTTTAAGCTGACGTGCTTCTGTTAAAACTTTGGTTAAATCATAACTTTTTAACTTGCCACGCATTGATGGAATTATACAAAACGTGCATTTATGGTTACAACCTTCAGAAATTTTTAAATACGCATAGTGTCTTGGTGTAAGTTTAATACCGCCTGGAGGTATTAACGAGGTAAAAGGATCCGTTGGAGGTGGCAAATGTGTATGTACTGCATCAATTACTTGCTCGTAAGCGTGTGTACCACTTATGTGTAAAACGTCAGGACAAGCTTTGCGGATAATATCTGCTTTAGCACCTAAACAGCCTGTGACTATAACACGACCATTGGCAGCCATTGCTTCTTTAATAGTATCAAGTGATTCTTCAACAGCTGAATCAATAAAGCCACAGGTGTTAACAATTACAATATTTGCATCTGCATAACTAGATACTAATTCATAACCTTGCGCACGTAGTTGGGTAATAATTCTTTCTGAATCTACTAACGCTTTAGGGCAACCTAAACTTACAAAACCAATTCTATTGTTCATATTAACCTAGAATTTGTAAAGGCAAAGATCCGCCAATAGTTATAGTGATAACTTTTATAGCTATAACTGCTGCGAGTGGCGTAAAATCAAACCCAGCAATGTCAGGAATGTATTTTCGTAGAAAAGATAAAATTGGTTCGGTGATAATTATCAATAAATCTACAAGAGGATTTCTAAAATTTGGATTGATCCAGCTCATAATTACTCTGATAACGATTGCATAAAACAATAGATTTAATGGCTGAACAATGAGATCTGCTAGGGTAAATGCAATTAAATACCATCCAGAAAAGAGCCCAGCAAAAAATAGTGGCCCAATAATTGTGAATTTAATTAAACATATTATTGCAACTAAAATAATACAAGGTATATCAAGACGCTTAGATTTATTGGTTGGAATTATTTTGCTTAAAGGTAATACTAGTGGATTAGTAATCTTTAAAACAACTTGATTCACAGGATGAAGAGAACTGATACGCATAAAATGCAAGACAATTCTAACCCATAATGCAAAAGTTAATAAACCAAAAACTAGTGAAAATAAAAAATACCCAGCTGCGAGTACTCCGTTCATAAAATTATTACCTTAATTGGTTAAAAATGTGTAGGATCCCACGGATGAAAGAATTTGTCCAGTATTAGTAGTGGTAATTTCTGTAATTATCGAGAAATAGCATAAACGACAACTTAGTGTTGGTACACAAATATATGTAAATAAAATAGGTAGGTTGGGCTGCAAAGCCCAACATGATCTGGCTTAAATTATGAACTTGTTGGGCTTTGCAGCCCAACCTGCGGTTTTTTATTTAAGCATCTTTTTGGATTTTTATTAATTCACCAATGCCAGATTTAGCTAGATCAAGCATAGTCAGTAGCTGTTCAGTTGAGAAGCTTTTATCTTCAGCTGTGCCTTGTAGCTCAATAAACTCACCTTGTTCGTTCATAACTACGTTCATGTCAGTTTCTGCAACTACATCTTCAGCATAATCTAGGTCTAAAACAGCATTGCCGCGGTAGATACCAACGGATACTGCCGCGATATAATTGAAATTTACTTTTTTGGAAAGTTTATTATTATTATCTAACCAATTTATAGCATCTCGTAAAGCAATGCATGCGCCAGTTATTGCCGCAGTGCGAGTACCGCCATCAGCCTGTAAAACATCGCAGTCTAAAGCGATGGTGATTTCACCTAAGCTTTTTAAGTCAATACAAGCGCGTAAAGAACGTCCGATTAGACGTTGGATTTCAAGAGTGCGGCCAGTTTGTTTGCCTTTTGCAGCTTCTCTGTCAGTTCTTGAATGAGTGGCGCGAGGTAACATTCCATATTCAGCGGTAATCCAGCCCTGATTTTTACCTTTTAAAAATTTCGGCACCCCATCTGTTACAGAAGCTGTACATAATACTCGAGTTTGACCGAACTCAACTAGCACAGAGCCTTCCGCATGTTTAGTAAAGTTACGAGTTAGTTTGATTTCTCTAGTTTGATTAGCTGCACGATTACTTGGGCGCATTTATTAAGTTTCCTTGTAAAAATTTATCCAAATATAGTTTATTCGTCCCATTAATGCAACTGGAAAAGATTAACGCATTTTTTCTTTTAAATAAATTTTTATGTTCATGGAATTACCGAAATTGAATATTGGAGTATAATAGTCGATTTAGCAGTAATATTGGATTGTGTGATATGCAAAATTTAAATAATAAAGGCTCTTTGTTTATTATTGCAGCTCCATCTGGGGGTGGTAAAACTTCTATAGTTAGAGAATTAGTTAAGAATTTAGATAAAATTGTTACTTCTATTTCACATACAACGCGTCCGATGCGGCCTTTGGAACAAGATGGTGTTGATTATTTCTTTATTTCTGAGCAAGAATTTCGTAAAATGATTAAAAATGGTGATTTTGTTGAACATGCCCATGTTTTTGGAAATTTTTATGGAACTTCAGTTGCGCAAATTGATTCAAGACTTCAAGCTGGTATAGATGTTGTTTTGGATATAGATTGGCAGGGTGCGCAACAGATTAAAGGTTTATTTCCTGATTCAGTTGGAGTTTTTATTGTTCCACCATCGTTGGATGTATTACGTGAGCGTTTGTACTCACGAGCTCAGGATGATATTGATGTTATCAATAGTCGTATGCAAAAAGCTCAAAGTGAAATGGAGCATTATGTTGAGTTTGATTATTTGATTATTAATGATAATTTTGAAAAAGCTGTGACTGATTTAGTGACAATTGTAAAAAGTAAGAGGTTAACTTTGCAGCGTCAAATTGCTAAGCATAAGGATTTACTATCTTTATTAACGGCTTAGTATTAAAATATATAATTTTGGAGGTGATTTTATGGCCAGAGTAACGGTTGAAGATTGTTTAGAACAGGTTGCGAATAGATTTGAGTTGGTAATGGTTGCATCTAAAAGAGCTCGTGATATAGCTGTTAATGGCGCTGAGCCGAAGGTTGATTGGGAAAATGATAAGCCAACGGTTGTAGCTCTTCGCGAAATTGCGGATGGGTTTATTAAAGCTGATATTTTACACGACGAATAGCTTTGATTAACTGCTTAAGAGAATGCAGTGTGAACTATTTCGATGAACTAAAATCGGCATTAAAATTATATCTTGAGCCTTCTCAGGTTGAGAAGTGCTATCAGGCATATTTACTTGCGGAAAAGGCGCACGCTGGTCAAAAACGTCGATCTGGCGATCCCTACATCAGCCATCCCGTTGCTGCTGCTTTGATTTTGGCTGAAATGCGCCTTGATTATCAGACAATCATGGCGACATTATTGCATGATATTATTGAAGATACGGTAATCAGTAAAAAAGATTTAATCGATGAGTTTGGTGAAGAGGTTGCGTCTTTGGTTGATGGCGTAACTAAACTTACTAAAATAAAATTTGAATCACGCGCTGAAGCGCAAGCTGAAAACTTTCGAAAAATGGTATTGGCCATGGTGAAAGATATTCGGGTTATTATAGTTAAGCTTGCTGACAGATTGCATAATATGCGTTCATTAACGATAATGCCTGCTGAGAAACGACGTAGGATTGCAATTGAAACATTAGAAATATATGCCCCAATTGCAAATAGATTAGGTATGCATTATATGTATACAAATCTTGAGGATTTAGGTTTTAAAGCTTTGTATCCTATGCGTTTTAATGCTCTTAAAGTGGCTTTAGAAAAATCATTAGGCAATCGCCGTGAATTAACGCAAAGAATTGAACAGGATTTAGAAGGTGCTTTAGAGGATTTAGGTATTCCTTATGAGCATGTTTTTGGAAGACAAAAACATTTGTATAGTATTTATAAGAAAATGCGGCAGAAAAAAGCCTCTTTTGCGGAAATTTCGGATGTATTTGCGTTCCGAATTATTACCGAAGATATAGATTCTTGCTATCGGGTTATGGGCGCTTTACATCAAACTTATAAACCAGTGCCTCAGAAATTTAAAGATTATATTGGTATTCCTAAAGTCAATGGTTATCAATCTTTGCATACTACGCTTTTTGGGCCTTTTGGTGTGCCATTAGAAGTACAAATTAGAACTCGAGAGATGCATGGAGTTGCTGAAAATGGAGTCGCAGCCCATTGGATTTATAAATCTACTGGTTTAGAAATAAACGAAGCGCAATTACGTGCTAGGGATTGGGTGCAACGTTTATTAGAAATGCAAAATAGTACCGGAAGTTCACTTGAGTTTATTGAAAATGTAAAAATAGACTTATTTCCAGACGAAGTTTATGTATTTACTCCTAAAGGGCATATTATGGAGTTACCTAAAGGAGCGACTGCTGTTGATTTTGCCTATACTGTGCATTCAGATGTTGGTAATACTTGTGTTGCAGCTAAGGTAAATCGTCGTTTAGTACCATTAAGTATGCCATTAACCAATGGTCAAACTGTAGAGATAGTTACAGCGGCTAATGCCCATCCTAGCCCATCTTGGCTTAATTTTGTTGTTACTGGTAAAGCACGAAGTAATATTAGAAATTTTTTAAAATGTCAACTGCATAATGAATCCATAGTTCTTGGTAAAAAGCTTTTAAATCAAGCCTTGGCTGAATTAGGTAGTGATTTTGATGTGGTTCCGGAAGAGTCATTACAAGCATTATTGTTAGATTTAAATTATAAAACCACGGATGATTTATTGTATGCGCTTGGGGTAGGTAATGAAACTCCAATGGTAATAGCAACGCGCCTCGTGGTTACGAAAGATGGTGGAGAGTTACAAAAACATTCAGAGGTAAAACCATTTGCAATCCGTGGTACTGAGGGGATGGTTATAGATTTTGCTGAGTGTTGCCAACCTATACCAGGGGATAATATAGTTGGTAGATTTCAAAATGGGCGTGGAATATTAGTGCATTCTAGTGATTGTAGTCGGATTAATAAATCAAAAATTCATCCGGATCAATTTATCCCATTATGTTGGGATGAGAATGTTGAGGGCGAGTTTTGGGTCGATATAGCTTTAGATGTTGCAAATGAAAGAGGAGTGTTAGCAGCATTGGCAACTTCTATTTCAGAAGCTAATTCTAATATTGGTAATATTAAAGTTGACCCACATGATGGTAAGCATAATACGATTACCTTTTCCATTAGTGTTGTAGATAGGACGCATTTGGCAAGAGTTATGCGCAGACTTAGAAGAAATAAATCCGTCATGCGTTTATTTAGAAAAAAACAGGGGGTTTAATGCAGACGTTAAATTCAAAAAATGCACCTTGTGCAATTGGCACCTATAATCAAGCAGTAAAATTTGAAAATTTAGTTTTTATTTCAGGCCAAATTGGTCTAGACCCTATTTCAATGCAAATGTGTAGTGATGAAGTGCTCGAACAAGTTTATCAAGTATTTGCGAATCTACGTGAAGTGTGTATTGTTGCTGGTGGAAATTTAACAAATATAGTTAAACTGACCGTATATTTGGCTGATATAAATTATTCAACAGTTGTTAATGAAGTTATGGAAGAGCTTTTTAATAATAAATATCCAGCTCGAGCCATGCTTGAAGTTTCTAGATTGCCTAAAGATGCTAAAGTTGAAATAGATGCAATTATGGCTATAGACAGTAAATAAATATGAGCATAGTCGTCCTTAATAATGTTAGTTTAACTGTAGCTAATACCAATATTTTACAAAACGTTAGTTGGCAAATAGATAAAAATGAGCGAATCGCACTTCTTGGCCGTAATGGCGCTGGTAAATCAACTTTCTTAAAGCTTCTTGCTGGAGAATTAACTCCTGATAGTGGTGTGATGCAGCGCGTAAATGCAATTACAGTAAGTAGTTTGTCTCAGGATTTAACTAGTGTTAATCATAATTCTGTTTATGCAAATTTGGTCTCAGGTTTGGGAAAAACTGGCGAAATACTAGCTAATTTTCATCTTGCATCTAAAGATGATAATTTACCCAAAATAGTCGACTCTCAAAAACAACTAGATATATTGCATGCCTGGGATTTGATACCAAAAGTTGCAAATATTGCAACCCAGTTGGATATTGATATTGATGCAAATATGGATAACTTATCTGGTGGCATGCGGCGTAGAGTATTATTAGCAGCAGCAATAATTGCAGAGCCACAACTATTGCTTTTAGATGAACCTACTAACCATTTGGATATTAATTCTATAGAATGGTTAGGATCTTATCTTAATAATTATCCAGCAAGCGTCATTTTTGTAACTCATGATAGAAGTTTTTTACAAGAAATTGCAAGTAAAATAATATAATTGGATAGAGGTAAAATTTATACATACGCAAGTTCTTATGAAAAATATTTAGAAATACGTGAGACCAAGCTTCTTAGAGAACGCCGCCAAAA